>PMMV01000082.1:0-149 GCA_003162115.1 Methanobacterium sp. | reverse complement strand
TTAATCAAATTACACTCATTTTCATTGGGTATCATATCAGAAACATAATCATTATACATTTTTAAAGAACCAACAGGAATACTGTATTCCTCCTCTATTTTTTTATTCTTAAAAAGTACAATCTCTACACTACCCCCACCTAAATCAAT
>PMMV01000009.1 GCA_003162115.1 Methanobacterium sp. | reverse complement strand
ATATCCAATACCGAATTTGGACCTCAAATTGTATTCATCTTAGTCAACATGATCCAATTAGTAGCACTCAGTATCCTTTACAAAATAACCCGAGAATAATTCGTTTATAGTTCTCAAACACTNNATAGTTTATTTGGGTGTTGTGACTATAATTTCATTTCTTGTAACTGCAATTTTTGGTCTTAGTTTTTATCGAGGATTGTTAAGATTTAAATGGCATCCTATAATGGTGGTAGTTTGATTTTTTTTGGCAATAATCATGACTGTAATTGGACCATCAGTTGGTAAGCCTTCTATTGGTATTTTAGGTCTTTTTACTTTATTTTCATTTTTTATAACTGCAATGATTGGTCTTAGTATCCATCAGCGATGGTTGAACATTCGATTTATATGGCATCCTATTATGGTGATAATTTCATTTATTCTTGCAATTATTCACGGCCTATTAGGGATATTAACATTTAACTAGAAAATAAGATAGAATCAAATCTGATTCTGAAAAGAATCACAAATGGGGACCTATGAATAATCATAAAAATATAAACTATTGACTTGTAAATAGTATTTTGCCTGCATACTTACCTCTTTTGATTCTTGTTGAATAATCCAAATTTTTGGATTTTCTAAATTAATAAGTAATACTAAAATAGATAAAATAATATAAAAAATACGGGGTTTAGGGTAGGGATTGGGTTAATTCCACTTCTAGGATTTACAATTAAGTATATGGCAATGAGTGAAAATAGTGAATCGGAGACAATCACTCCCTCATAGCGACTAAAAATCCCTCACCTATTTTCACCTATATCCCCTCCTCCACTCAATTCTTGTGCCAAAATACTTCCTTGAGCTGGCCCCATTCCCTGCAAAAATCCTAGGATACTACCGGCTATTCCCCCTGTAAATATTCCCCTTATAATATTTTTATTGATTCTAAAATTGTGAAATCTGTCTTGGGCTGGTACAACAGAGTTCTGGGTTATGCTGTAGATTAATGTGCTAACACCAAAAAGCCCTGAAAATATTGTGAGAAGGGAAACGTTGGTCGATATTGGCGTGTTTAACATTATCCATCCAACAATTCTTGATGAAATGAAGAGAAATGAAAACCATGCCATCAAATATAGATTCCTATTCAATCGTTTGATCATGTAAACAACCGCCAAAACTAGGATCAAGTAGATGTATGGTTTTATAGCTAACATAAATTGGTGGAATGAACATCACAAACATAGGAATAAAAAATAATTTTTCTTTGTTATTGAATTATGTAAAATACGTCTAATAGGAGTTATAAACGTGAAAACTCCCAAAATATGCATATTATACTCTTTTAACTTTAATAAAAACACACAATTCTGCTATTTGGTATAAAGGTCATGAATTAATCTTTTTAATATATAAAAAGGGTGGCAACCCTGTCAGTCACTACAGTAGGGAAGCATTACAGAATTTTTGAAAAACCATACAATAATAAATAAATTCAAAGTTCCATTTGACATATTTATTAATCCAGTTAATTGATATTTATTCTTTTGAGGATAATAACAATAAGTTAAATCATAAATTTAGTTTGGCTTTGTCTTCAGGTGGACTGATGACTTTAATGCCTTGAGATTCAAACTGTTCTTTAAATCGTAAATCCTCAGTAAATAGATATATATTTCCACTACTACCCCCTACTAATGATTTATAAGTGTTTAACTGTCTTAAAGTAGTTCCAAAACTATCAATCTTAGGTTTAACCTCAATATATATTCTATCTGGAATTTCATTAAGTACTTCAACATTTTGTACATCTTCTATCCCAATTCTAATATGTCTGATTATAGCTCCTATTAAAACCTCAATATCCCAATATCCATTAATAAAATCATTATTACCTTTAATTGGTACTTCAGAATTAATTATAATCGCTGGTTTAGATTTTTTTAGATATTCCTTAAATTGTTGAAGTACACGATCATTATTGTAATAACGAGCTTTTCCATTCTCGATTCTTTTAACTTCATTTTTAATGAATTTATAATCTTCATAATAAGCTTCATCTATTAAATTAATCCAATTAGATAACTCGGGGATGATAGTTTTTAAATTTTCTATGTTTAGTAACCATAATACCATTTCATCATGTTTTGGAGTTGCTAATTGTTTATCCTCTAATCCCACTATTTGCTCAAAGGTTTTAAATCTATTTTTTTGTCCAGTCATAAACCACTCTCACCAAATTACAATTATAAGAAGTATATTTAAAAGCATTGGGTAATCATTAAATTTTTTTGGTCTATTAATCTAAATTATTATGTTCATATTTCTAACTATACTCATCAATAACGAAGCTCCAAGTTACTTGGACCGACTGAATTCCAATGATTTTCCTACTATAATAATACGAGATTATACAAGTTCAGTAGCCAAAATTCTAATTGTACCATGTTGATATGCATCCAGAATTAATGTAAATCAGATTGGAAGATTTAGTTGTACTGATACCTTTCTTTTAGAAATTTCAACGTTTTTAACGGAACTTCTAATAGTGTTATATTTTGAGATAGAGTCCACATGGGAAGTTATTCAAAAAAAATTGAGTCAAAATCTCATATTAATAAGATTTTGGGTTCATTAATGAATTGTTGGTTTAGGTGGTTTTGGGATTATGTCTTTTGGGACTATATTAGTGATTTTTTTCATTTTGGTGACTAGTCTGTCTTTGCCATTTCCTAAAAGAGCATTTTCCAGTACATCGCTCATGTTTCGAACTGGAATAATTTGGATCTTATTTTTGTAACGTTCCTCAATGAGAACATCATCCATGTTTGATTCTGGTATAATAACCTTTTTCATACCGGCCTCAGATGCTGCTTCAATTTTTCCAGTAACACCACCAACAGGCATAACATCACCTCTAACACTTAATGAACCTGTTAATGCCACTGACTGATCTACTGGAACGTTTTCTAGGGCAGATATAACTGCAGTCGCAATAGATACACTTGCACTGTCACCTTCAATTCCTTCGTAGGATTGTAAGAATTGTATGTGAATGTCGTGATTTGAAATATCNNAGTATACCACTTCTGTCCCCAATTATAGCTAGTCCATTCACTATTCCAACTTTGCTGCCCTCAGATTTGAAGACACTGTAAGTTTTTCTTTGATCTATATATCTGTCTGCTATCTGTTGTTCTAGTGTTCTGGCAAGTTTTTTGGCACTTATAACATGTGCAAGTGTTACGCTGTAGGCATCTTCACCCTTAGCTATGTCACCTGAAGCCCTTACAAGACCACCAAGATCTCTCAATTTAAGAGTTAATTCATCTTTTTTACCAGACCTTCTCTGAGCTTCATGAATTATCTCTTCAACAGCTTCTCTGCTGAAATGTGGTATTCTGCCATCTTTTTTAACTTCTTGGGCTATAAATTGAACTAATTTGTCCCTATTTTCCATGGTGTCTTTCATTGAATCCTTCATGAAAACTTCATAACCGTAACCTCTTATCCTTGAACGTAGTGCTATATGCATTCCTTTAAGCACGTGAAGATTTCCAGAAGCAACAAGAACAAAATCACATGGAACTTCATCTGAACGTACCATTGCTCCACTACTTGATTCGCTTTGTCCAGTTATGGAGTATTTTTTTTCTTGCATAGCTGTTAATAGCTCTTGCTGGGTTTTCATCTGCATGGTACCTATTTCATCAACATAAAGTACTCCCTTGTTGGATTTATGTATCATNNAGTCCACCTGACTGGTAGGGGTCATGCCTTACATCACCCAGGAGTGCGCCTGCATGGGAACCTGTTGCGTCAATAAATGGTGCTGTGTTTTTTCTTTCGTTGTTCACTAGGAGTTTTGGCACCATGACATTACTTTTGGGTTTCATCTGCATTATTACAAGTAGAACTATTCCTGCTGCTATAATAGCTGCCAGGTACTGTTTTAATAAAAACCCAACGACCAGAATTGCACCAATTATGACCATCATGAACATATTCTTCTTTTCTTCCTGTGACTTTGCCTTAACCCTGTAAGTCATAACAACTTTTTTACCTTCACCTGCGGGCATGGCACCAATAAGCGGGTTATGGTTATCTTCCATGTTAGGATAAACGAGTATATCCTGAAGTTCTTCAGGCGGCAGAAGTTCTGCCATTCCCTTAGCAAGCATTGATTTACCGATACCAGGCTCTCCAATCAAAAGGACATTTCGCCTTTGTTTTGCAGCCTTAATTACGGTTTCAACTGCCTCTTCTTGACCTATGATCTGGTCTATTATCCTATCAGGGACTTCTATATCTCCAGAAGATTTATAACTCCTGAAATCAAGTTTTTCTTTGAATGAACTGGTTAACTTTGTCATAATTTTGAATCCTCCAAATATTGCAGCTTTAAAAGTTCATTCACTTCATTAACCATTTCTTCATTTATCTTTGCCACTAAATATCTACCTTTTCTTTCTGTAAAAATTAATTCAGCGTTGGACAATTCTTTGAGGTGATGTGAGATAGTAGGGGCTCCAATATTCAATGATTTAGTAATATCGTTTATTAAACAGCCATCATATGTTTTATAACTTGTTTCATGATTTTTAGCTATTTGAAGGTACAATTCTAACCTATTAGAATTTGAGAGGGCTTTAAATACTTTGGCCATTTTTTTTGTTTCCATATGACTACTCCATGATCAAATTCTACAATTCGATAAATATCGAAGTGATGGTATAATGTTGTTGAAAATGTATATAAATGTTTTTGTTAAGTGGTTAATTAAGATAGAAATTGAGAAATTTTAATTAATATTTGAAATAAAAAATAAAGTTGATATTAACCAGATTATAAAGGTGTGTTGCCTGCACCAATAAGTTGAAGTTATATTATCTAATTTTTGAAAAATCATTTCCGTAGTTATCAATTTGACCATTACAAAAACGACATGGAGTTATCACATAACGATCTGCGGATCGATGCCCACCTATTGTTTCAAAACTAAATTGTTTTACTCGAATTATTCCTTTACCACACTCACATTCAAATTCTACATCGCTAATTAATTCTCCATTCAATATATCCCCCAATTATTATTAATGATTCTGTACATATTAACTTTTCATAAAAAATGTACGAATAAAATTATAGCTGTGTTATCTTGATTTAAAGATTTTATTTAAGTTGATTATACAAAAAATTAACAAAAAGTTTGTAATAATAATTTAGATTATTATATCAAAAATAAGGATAAAGTGGTAATCCTTCAATAGAATTAACGTGTATCCTTGGTATTATACCAGTCACAGCACCACATAGAACACCAATCAGGCATGCAAATAATAGTCAAAAATTCAACCACCAATATATAATATGTAGTCAAAAGTTAATATTATCATCGATGAAAATAGTATTATTATAATTTTTGTATAACAAACTAAAATAAAGAAATTTGAAAATAAAACTGGTTAGTGTAAGATAAATAAAAATAGTATATTGGAAGACGTTTACATGAGTCTTCTTACATCAACAACTTCTATACTTGCTAAATCTTCTATCTTAGATAGATTTTCTTCTATCTGCTCAGTACCGCCTTCAGCATCATCTACTACAACCATAATATTAAGGGCAACAAGACCAAATGCTATAGGTTCTTCCTCAATACTGTGTAGTTCTGTATTTTCCGGTATTGCACTTTTTATCTCTGCTTTAACCTTTGCCACATCCATTTCTGGACTTTCAGGCATTAACTTTATTGTAGCTACTACTTCTCCCATTATTTTGCCTCCTAAAAACTCTCAACTTATTGAAAGTTGATAATGGTTTATATATGAACGTTTAAAACCTTAAATTTTAAATCTTAACAATTAAAAAAGATTTACGTTATTATGGCCCTTTGAAGCCACATTCACATTTGTATAAATGTCCGAATGTTCTGCATTTTTGGCATCTGTAGAGTATTCTCTCGCNNTATATTTGATTAAAAGCTCGGGTAAAAATTCATCAACCGATGTTTCACCAAAATTTAGTAGTTTTTTTGCATCAATATGTTTGATGAATTCCGCCCCATCCTGAGATGGCTGCTGAGTATATATTCCATCTACATCTGTTGCTATTAATAGTTTGGCCTTCAGAAGATCCGATATATACATTGCTATAGAATCTGAACTAACCCTCCAACTATGTTCAAAGGGGTCAAAACTTTCAATGATGTTAGATGGAATTAGAACAGGTAGTTTCCCATTATCCAAAATTGAATTAACCCCATCTATTGATTTTGTGGCTTCAAGTCCTTCAACTTTATCTGCAAGGAGCGTTCCAATTATATCCATACACATATTAGCCGAATAATGGTTAGCTGTATTCGAAAAATGCATATCCCGGTCATAATTCCTAATTTTATTTGCAAATATACCACCACCACAAATAAAAACTATCTTTTTAGTAGATCTAGAAGAATTATTTAAAGCTGTGATTGCTTCACATAATTCAATCGCTTTTTCAGGAAATAAACTTCCACCAACCTTTACAACCCAGTCCATGCAAATACCCTTAATATTATTCATAATTTTATTATTTTAGAAGTTTAAGATCTTGTGTTATTTTATCTATCTTCTCGTCCTCATCAGGGCCAATTCCCAAGCAGGTAATGGTTGATCGGGGCAATTCAGTGTGTCCTGCATCATGAACCAGATAAATTGGTATGTTGGTAGCTTTTACAAGTTCGTATATAGCAAAAAGTTCGGCAAGATCATCGACCTTTAAAACAACCTTTTTTTCACCTTCAGATTCCCATTTTTTTAGTATACGATTGTCAGCTTTCTTATAAGCACCTAGACATCCGTGACATGCCTGAGCAGCGATTTTTCCTCGGCTCATGTTAAGATCTGCCCTCATTAGTATGACTTGTTTCATTTCATTTCACCATTATCATATATTATATATTTAGTTTAAAAAAGGAGATAGAAATAAGTTTACTGATGCTTTCCAAAAAAAATTTTGTATTTATCTAAAAAAAGTTTAAATCTATGAAGTTGATTATAATCTCTTACCTGACCTGTTAACGTCAACTGAGTAAAGTTCCATTCCAGGAATTAAAACCCTGACAACTGGAATTTCAATCTCGGGTCTTGTAAGATCAACGTATAATACATCATTAAATCCACATTTACTCAGAAGTTTTTTTGATGTTTCAATATCTTCTTTAAAGGATTTTCCAGAAACATTCTTGAGTACGTTGATTTCTATTGATTTTTCAGATTCACCAAACCAGTAACTGTTTATACGCTTCATCCTCTCATATCCAGCCTTTCTCATGAAAACAGCCCTAATTGTGTCCTCCCTTGTTCCGTGAATCTGAGTGGCCCTACTCTGTGCAACTTCGGTAAGGGCCCTAATAACTGCAACTTCAGGATCAAGATGTGTCCCAACTCCTAAGGTTAATAATGCAGGATCTTTAAGTATGGTATCGTCAGAAACAGCTGCAACAGTTGTTATTTCAACATCAGCAGTAAGATCCACTAGTTTCACATGAATACCTGCCTTCTTGAACTTAGACAGTATATCCTTAATTATTTGATTATCAGTATTTTCACAATTGATCTCTGGTTTTGACATACGCTTAGACTCAAAAATACTCCAAGCATCCCTTTCAACCACTTCCATAATCCCATGAAAAACAGCTTCCTCCAGCCTATTTCCCGATGCAAGGCCGTTAGTATTTGACTGGAAAAGCTTAACAGTTCGTTCAGGGATGTAAGGATGGTAAACAGCATTTGCAGGTACCTTGATAATATTATCATCTTTAAGGTTGGTTGATGGGACCCATTCGATTTCCGCAGTTTCAGGATCAAATAATAATTTAGGCAATATCAAAGAGCTTGGACGCAGATACGTACCCTCATCTGAACCTTCAAAAACACCACATTGGAATCTGTGCCTACGATCATCATGTAATTCTGCGGAATATCTTTCAAATGATTCCATCATTGCAGATGCTTTCGCCTGAGGTTTAGTTGCACCTTTACCAGCGTATATGCTTACAGCCCCTTCTGCTGCTGCAGGTCTAATGGCTGAGTAAACTGGAATACCAACTCTGTCAAGATGGGTTATCTCAGCTACTCTAGTAACCCCCGCCTTCCTAAGCTTAGATTCAACATTTGTTATGGTCTCCTCTGGAGCTATGGCTCGGTGAGTGCATCCAAAATATTTCACAGGTACTTCTTTAAACATTTGAACCACTTCGAAGTTTGATAAAATGAATTATACTTTTTAGTAAATTTTCAGATTAATTCTTTAAATTATTATTATATTTTAGATGTTATATTTCCGATGCTAAATTCTTTGTCCAAATCAATAATATCTAAAATTAAAAATTTTTAGTAAATACCAAAATAAGCCTTTATGGCCAGTATAATTGCCACTGCAAAGGTTATTCCCCAAACAATGGGATTCCATTTTAAAACCTTAGCGCCATCAAATATACCCAATGGTATGAGGTTGAAAGCTGCTAAAATACTGTTTATTATAAAACCGAATTTAACGATGTTGGCAAATATAAATCCCCAAAGGTCTGTTGGGTTTGGGTTTATGAATGGGATGAGACTTAGGAAGAACAGAGCTAGTACTATATTTACCAATGGACCTACAATTGATATTTTTCCATTCTGCTCCCTTGAAATATATTCACCATGAATATAAACAGCTCCGGGGGCAATAAAAACGAATCCCAGAAGGAATGCTGTGATCAAAGCAAAAATAAGTCCTTCCAACCACATCCTGAATTCAGCATAAAACCCATAACGAACTGCCACGAACTTATGTGCTAATTCGTGTAAAATGAATCCTAATCCAACTGCTACCAGTAATGCCGGTATTAATGCTATGAAATTATCGTTTATATTGCGACCATTTATAAGGAATGCAAATATTACTGCTATAACAAACATTGAGATCAATATATCCCTGACCTCTCGGGCTGTGAAACTAACCATAATTTATAGACCTAACTATTCACATATAATGATTTCCATAAAAAAAAATCCAATATTAGAAAATATTAATCATCAGATACTTCATCCCTTGATTTGATATGAAAATAATGAAATACTATATTATTTTAATGTTATAACTGAAAATTATCTGATTTCCATATATTTTTACATTATTAAATCACAGTATTATTAGATAAGATCAAGAATATATTATATTATTATATTCAACGATTAAGACAGAATCGAAAACATGATCAAACTGATATGAATTAATTCTGTGATGAAAATGAAATGTGAATACTGTGGAAAAGGTAGTTATGGTAAAACCATAGATGAACGAAATTACTGGAATATTTTTCTAGCACCAAGTCAAAGGTACTTGGGAACATGTGTAATTGCAATTAGAAGGCATTGTAGTAATTTATCAGACCTTAAAGATATTGAATGGAAGGAATTTTCAATAATAGTTCGTGAAATGGAGTTTATACTCGATGAAATTTTTAAACCAACACTTTTCAACTGGAGCTGCTTTAAAAACTCCGCATATAGGGTTGATAATCCAGATCCAGAAGTTCATTGGCACTTAATTCCCAGATACGACCACGAAGTTCAATTTCAGGGCATTAAATTTGAAGATCCAGACTTTGGGTTTATACCCCAACCAGTAAAGAGGAAAATCCCTGAAACAGTAATGAAATGCATGATCAACAAGATTAAAGCCTATCAACAACATTATGCAGAATCAAAATTCTGATTGATACTCTGAATTTCATCGTTAAATTTGAAATAATGAATTTAAATTAAAATATACGGAGACCAAAATGAACACCAAATTGAAAAAGGTTATTGAATCAATGCACCAAAAGAAAATGGATTGCATGATAGTTTTAAAACCCGAAAATATAAGATATTTAACTGGTTTTAGACCTTCAAGCTCTTCAATACTTATATTAAAGGACAATCCAATTCTTTTAGCATCTAAAATAGATCGAGAATATGCATCTGGAAGTTCGATGGTTAACTTTGATGTTTACAAGAAATTTGACGATGTAAAGAAATTTTTAGAGGCTAAAGTTGGAATTGAAAAGTCTATGATGGTTGAAACCTATAAAAAGTTGTCTGAAAGCTTTGAAGTTGAAACAACAGATATCGTTGAGATTTCAAGATCTGTTAAATCGAACTGGGAAGTGGAAAACATTAAAAAAGCACTCCAAATAGCTGAAAAATCCCTAACGGAACTAGAATTTTCAGGTACAGAAGTGGAGTTAGCAGCCAAACTTGAATACAACATGAGGATTAACGGATCAGAACGAGCATCATTTGAAACCATTATGGCTTCAGGAGCAAGAACAAGTCTTCCACATGGTACTCCAACACCCCATGAAATAGAAAGTCCTGTTTTAATTGATTGGGGAGCCGTTTATAATAACTACTCATCTGACACCACAAGAACTATTATAGAGACAGAAAAACAGGAAGAGATATTTAATATAGTACTGGATGCACAAAAAACTGCTATTAAATCTATTAAACCCGGGGTAAAATCTTGTGAAATAGATGCTGCTGCTAGAGATGTTATAACCGAATATGGATATGGCGATTCATTTATTCATTCAACAGGTCATGGTGTAGGACTTGAAATTCATGAATCCCCCTCATTATCTAAAAATGATGAAGGCAAGCTAGAAAAAGAAATGGTAGTGACTGTAGAGCCTGGTATTTATCTTGAAGGAGAATTTGGTGTTAGAATTGAGGATATGGTACTAATAAAAAATCGAGCAATAGTTCTAAACAAAATTAAAACAAAAATATAATTTAAAATATAATTTCAAACCAATTTCATAGGTTTATTGAAATTTTATAGTATAAAAATAATCATTACTTATATATGGGTATAATTTAAAATAATAAATTAATATAAAAGGTGGAAAAAATGGCAATCATACCCCCAGCATTATCCCCAGTATCAAGAAGCCTTGACAATGTTTTACCTGACAGATACCTTGTAATAATACAAGAAAATCTTATTAGATCAGGGATGTACGTTAAAGCATCTGATCTCATGACCCTGGTACTTTTAGGTGGCCTTTTATTTGGATTTCTTGGACTGATTTCATTCCTAATTATAGGAATCAACCCCCTAATAGGATTGGTTGTTGGATTGGTCACACCTGTGGCCATAGTTTTTGGTTGGTTATTCTTTTTAATGGAACGCAGGGTAGATGCAATAGAACAGACAACTCCTGATTTTTTAAGACAAATTGCATCACTATTAAGGGCAGGTATTGGTATTGAAACTGCTTTAGAAGACATTTCGAAACAGGGTGGTGGACCACTCAATGATGAACTTAAAAGGGCAGTTATCGAGATAAAGATTGGTAGTACCTTCGATGATTCATTACTTTCTATGGGTGAAAGATTAAAATCAAAAACCCTTGACAGAACATTCCGGATGATTATCGAGGGTAAAAGAGTTGGAGGAAGTTTATCAGATGTAATTGAAACTGTTGCAGAGGATTTAAGAGCCGTTCTTGCTTTAAAACGTGAAAGAAGAGCAAACGTTATGATGTCTGTAATGTTCCTGCTTATAGCTGCAATAGTAGCGGCACCATTTGCATTAGGAATGATCATGATTTATTCTGGTTTCATAACATCCCTTGGAAAAGTAAATCCACTTTTAGGAGCAGCATACATATCTGCAAGTGGTTACATCATAATTCATTCAATAATAGCTGGACTTTTAATAGGAATAGTACTCTATGGTAGTGCGAGGAAGGGTGTAAAATTTTCCTTGATCCTAGCTCCAGTAGCATTTGGAATTTTTTATTTAATAAAAACCTTTGGAATGATGTTCATAGGATTTTCATAAATGTACGGTGGTATAAAGCATGGATATTATTAAAGATGATGCAGCTCAAACATCCGCGGAAATGCTCTTACTTTTTGGTGGTATAATTGTAGTTGTAATTGTGGCTGCACTTTTTTACAGGAATTACTTGAGTGGATTGGGAAATACTATAACGAATAATGACCTTTGTAATACTGTAAACGGTATAAACAATCTTAACCAAAAATTCACATAACAAACTTGTTAAAATAAGATGAATAACTAAATTTAATGAGTTTTTCCTTATTATTTACTTCTTTTCTAATTTAAAAGTTAATACTATTGATTTATTAAATATAATCCAATGATCGAGTTTAAGGGGTCAAAAAAATGGAAATGGTAATAGATGGAAAATTAATAGATAAAGACCATAAAATTAAAGTTGTAAATCCTGCTAACAATCAAATCGTTGATACAGTACCTTCAGGAAGCCTTGAAGATATAAAAAATGCATTAGAAGCTGCAAACCAAGCAAAGAAAGCAATTAATGATATGTCTTCTCGTAAGGTTTCCAGGATTCTGTATGATATCTATGAAGATATCTTAAAAAATAAGAATGAACTAGCTCGTCTCGTAACATTTGAAACTGGTAAACCAATAAAAGATTCAGTAAATGAAATTAATAGATCAGTGGAAACTATATTACTATCAGCAGAAGAGTCTAAAAGGATATATGGTGAAACAGTTCCTTTAGATGCGTGTATTGGGGGTAGAACAGCATTAGGATTTACAATAAAAGTACCTATAGGAGTAATTTCTGCTATAACCCCTTTCAACTATCCTGTTAATCTTGCAATACACAAGATAGCCCCAGCAATAGCTGCAAAAAACACGGTAGTTTTAAAACCTTCAATAAAAGCTCCATTAGCTGCTTTAAAACTGGTTCAAATCATGGACAGTCATCTACCCCCTGGAGTAATTAATGGAATAACCGGACACAGTCACATTATTGGAGATGAGATGATTTTGAGTCCTATTGTGAATAAAATTTCATTTACAGGAAGTGTTGAAACAGGTATTTCAATTTCCCGAAAGACAAGTATGAAAAAAATCACCCTCGAACTTGGTGGTAACGACCCGCTGGTTGTACTTGACGATGCAGATATTGAAAAAGCTGTTCGGGCTGCTGTTAGTGGGTCTTTCCTCAATGCAGGACAGGTATGCATAGCTGTGAAACGTATAATACTACATGATAACATTGCCGATGAGTTCGTTAGCAAAATGGTCCCTAAGACAGTTAAATTAAATATGGGAGATCCAATTAAGACCGAAACTGATGTAGGACCATTGATCGATGAAGAAGCAGCCATAAAAGTCGAAATGTTAGTAGATGATGCATTAAACAACGGTGCAAAACTTTTACTTGGTGGAAAACGTTCTGGTGCATTTTACTCTCCAACTGTAATCGACCATGTTAAACCAGATATGAAAATTGTAAGTGACGAAACTTTCGGACCCGTAGCACCTATAATAAGGATCCATGACATTGATGAAGCATTTGAAGTTGCAAACAATACCCAATACGGTCTCCAAGCCGGAGTGTTTACTGGAAGCATTGAAAATGCACTCAAAGCCGCTAAAGTCATTGAAGCAGGAAGCATAATCATCAACAGACAATCAACATTCAGAACAGATAACATGCCGTTCGGGGGATTTAAAATGAGCGGAATGGGTAAAGAAGGAATTAAATATGCTATTGATGATATGACTAAAACCAAATTAGTTGTTTTTGGATGAAAATCTATTTCCCAAATTATTTAGAGAGTTTTGGATAAATAACTCTAATACCATCCTCTTCAAGTACCTTGAAAAGTTCCTTGAATATTGTGTGGACAGGGTAGATTATTTCTGGTTGTATTTCCCTTATCATCTTCAATAACTCGGGCCCAGATGCATGTCCAGAAACGTGCATTTTATGTACTGGAAGAAGATTAAAATGAGACAACCAGTTATTAACACGTTTTTCATCAAATTCCATCTCTTCATCAAATGGTTCAGTAACTGATTTGATGTAAACTGCATTTACTGGTTTGATATCAATTAATTCCTTAAGTTCAAAGAAATCACATCGGAAAATGTATTTTTCAGGTTTTCCCGAATATCAATGTAGTTAACTGCATTCCCACATTCAATGAATTCCTTCTCCCATTTTTTATAATCATAAGATTTATGAGATGGATCGATATCTGAACTGTATAACCACTGTCCATCAAAACAAACAAAAGAATTATCTCCAATTAATCCCCAGCCTCTTTTAGGAATGTAAACTTCAACATCATCCAGTTCAGGATATCCCCTACCACTGAAGAGTTTAAGCATATATGCCTGTTTCAGATTGACCACCAAAGTTCTGTCTGTATCTTTCGCAACTTTGTAAAAGGTTAAAAGACGATCTAGATCTCTTACAGGGAAATTTACAATTACTAGACCTTTAAAGTCAGATATGAGATTTTTAGCATTAATTTCAATATCTTCCTCTGTTTCTGTGCTTGGATTATCTATCCTAGTCCCTTCAGAAATCATTATATTGGGATTGGACTTTTTAGCTTCTTTAACAAATTTGTTTGTAATCTCTGGTTTTCTACCATGAAATCTCAGATCCCCAGTGTAAACTATTGTTTCATCGTTATTTTCTATGATAAAAGCAGAAGCTCCTGGAAGTGAATGATCGACAGGTGCACTTCTGATTGTGAAATTCCCGATTTCAAAATTTTTATAAGGTTCTACAATATTTACCACCCTTTCTAACTTGGCATCATTACCTGAAAGTCTTTTAAAACCGTCCAAACTCTTTTTTTCTATGAGGTGAAAAGTTTTTTTATATTCAAGGGTTTCACCAAACGAGACTGCACTTGTATCTTCAAGAACCTTTAAAATCAATTGGGAGTCCTTTGTCATAAATAATGGTATGTCATGGCGCAGGTGATGTATATATGCAGAATGATCCATATGGGCATGACTTAATAGTACTCCATCAACAGAACGATTTTCCGTAGAGTTCAATCCGGAGTGTCGGAGGTAATCATCTCTGTAAATACCATTTATATTAGGAAGAAGCCCCATCTCAACAAAGTCCATGATTCCGTTGCCCTTTCGTGGCTGTAGAAACTCTGAAAAATAATCATTTGCCTTTTTAAAACTCATACCAAAGTCTAGAAAAATGGATGTGGAATTTGAGCTTAATAATATCTTGTTTCCACCTATTTCGTCAACTCCACCGTAAAAATCTATTTTAACCATGGTTTCTTTTGTATTAATCTTAATATAATTTTTTTTCTATTATTGAAGAAATTATATATGTGAGAATTAATTTCTATTTTAAAAAAGTTTCTACTAAGTTTCGTGTTTCATTAAGTGAATTCAGTGTAATTCCATGAGGCATATCTCCTAAACTTCCCTCAACATCTTTAAGTACCCCATCACCAGCTCCAAGGAACATTCCTTCACTTGTGACACCCATAAACACCGATGGAGGTAACATTGCTACAGCAACCCGATTACCTTCTTTAACTGTTAAATCGTTGGTAACAACTGTTATTGCCTTGTTTCCGAAGTTTACATTGCATACTAAAAGTTTATCCATCTTCTGAATGCTAACTATTTCTCCTGTTTTAATATCTATCCCTATAACTGGGTCATTTATTGGTCCAAGTGAAAGTCGCTTGTCAACTGTGGAAATGGTGTTAAGAACGAATTTCATTTTAGCAATAGACTCTTCAAGTTTTTCTTTCTCAGCCTTGTTCACGAGTTTTAGAAATTGAAGGTGCCATCTTTCTCCTCCAAGAGCATTGATTATATCCTTAACCCTTTCTTTCAGATCGTTTATCTGGGGAGAATTAGCAAGATCTGCAGGTTCCATGTAAGAAAAGTACATAACCTGTATTTCAGGTAACATAGCCCTAGCAGAGGTTAAACACTTCTTTTTATTCCATATGCCCTTTAGATTAGCACCTTCGGCTGTTTTTATAAATAGTTCAACTGATTTCTCTAAAACATGTAATCTGTAATCCTTACTCGTATCCCACATTTTTTCACCTGATTAATAATTTAAAAGATAAATGATTATGAACTGTTATAAAAAAGATTCCAAAACTCAATTTATTAAATTACAACAAATTTTTTTATAGAATATATAGAGCTATAGAATGTATTTTAAATTATCTTTTCTACGAAATATTTAATAACTTAAAAAATTTCAATAGGATAGTTTGTAAGAAGATGTAAGAATTCATATTTGAATATGGATAGGTAAGTTAATGAAAAAATATGATACTGATAAATACGAATATGAAGTAATTTCCTGCTCAGACAGATGTTATGAATGTCTATTCAAATGTGAAGTTGTTATCAACGAAATGAAACAATTAAACATATCTTGCAGGCATCCCAAAGGCCCCGGAAATCCTGTTCACTGCATATACTTTAAAAAAAATATATCTTAATTGGTTACAATATTTCAAATTTAAATTATTCAACCAGAAAATCATTAATTATGCAATAAAAATACTTAATTTTTTATGTATTAAGTGCTGAAAATGTGATTATTGACTCGATGGTCGTAAGGTTTAAGTATATAGAGGGATTTAAATTTATATTAGTTTGTGAAATTGATTGAGAGAATGAAAGATAAAATGACAATCTTCTTTAGGAGGAACTTGTCATAGTAAAGGATAGGTGGTAATAATGGTAGATTTATCAAGCCTGTACAATTTAGATGTGTACACAACACGCGGAAAATACGTTGGAAGGGTTCATGACGTTGTTTTGAACATTAAGAAGGGCAGGGTATCCATCTTAAAGACAACGGCTATAAAAGCGGATAAAAAAAGTGTTGGATTAAAAGATGTCATAAAAACGAGCATACGAATAGTTCCTGAGGGAGATGAAATTCGACCTCTTAAAGAGGAAGGAAGTTTAGAAATACCCTACGAACGAGTTCAAGCTGTTGGGGATATTTTATTAATAAGTCCTGAAATAGTGGAAACCCCTGTTAACCCACAATTATAGGAAAAAATTATGAATGTAGGGATCCTCGGATGCGGCGCCATAGCTAATATAATAACTAATTTTGCAGTTGAAGGAAAGCTTGGTGTTGATCTAAAATTTTTTTATGATAGGGACATGGAAAGGGCTGAAAACTTGGCATCCCAAGTTGACGGCACAGTGATTCTTGATATAAAGAACATGTTGGACAAAGTCGACCTTGTAATTGAGGCCGCCTCACCTCAAGCAGTTTCGGAAACAGTGCCTCAAGTCCTTGAACATGGTATTGATATTATTATAATGAGTATAGGGGCTCTTATGGATCCTAAACTCAGAGAGGAACTAAAAAATATTGCATTCAAAAACAATGCGAAAATTTATGCACCATCCGGAGCAATAGTTGGAATTGATGGGATCAAAGCTGCTTCAATTGGTAAAATTGAAAGCGCAACGCTAATAACCCGTAAACCTCCCCGTTCTCTTGGTGTTTCAGCTGACGAGGAGACCATACTCTACGAGGGAAAAGCTGGAGATGCTGTTTTGAAGTTCCCAATGAATATAAATGTTGCAGCAGCCCTTAGTCTTGCTTGTGGAAGGGAAGTTGATGTTAAAATAATAGCAGATCCTACCGTTGACAGGAATATGCACGAAGTACATGTTGTTGGTGATTTCGGGGAGATCACTACTATAACTCAAAATATTAGGTGTTCTATAAACCCCAAGACAAGTGTTATGGCCGCCTATTCTGCTATTAAACTATTAAAAAGTTTGAATGAAACTTTAAGAATAGGGACATGATCTGGTTATTCTTCAAAATAAACTAATCATCTAACTAATTTTGATTTACTCTGAATTTATTTATGTCCCTAACACTATAATTTTGATATAATTAGAAAAAAAATTGATTTTAAAATGGTTTAAACATGAAGGAATGCGAGATATTTTCATATTTAAAGGTACCATGTGGTTCAAAAATTGTTATAAGAGCAGATGGAAGAAATTTTTCCACTTTATCCGATGAATTTGAACTTGAAAGACCCTACGATGAAAACTTTGCGAATTTGATGATCGATACGTGTGCAGAGTTTTTTATGGAATTCAGTCCTCATTTTATTTTCACCTTCTCTGATGAGATCAACATACTGATGTCTGAAATACCATTTAATGGACGTGTTGAAAAATTAAATTCAGTATTTGCTAGTTTCATTGCTGGTTCATTCACAAAAAATATACTTAAATATTCCAAATATTTTCCTAAAGTGGATCCGCCTAATTTAAAACCTGTTTCATTCGATTCAAGAGTGATCCCTCTTTCAGACCTAGGTGTGGTTGAATACTTTAAAAATAGACAGAATGAAGCTTGGAGGAATTGCCTGAATGGATATAGTTACTGGAAACTAAGGGAAGAGTTTGGTAAATCACGTGCTGTTGAAATCTTAAATAAAAAGAAAAGCAGCGAACTGCACGAAATTCTGTTTGAAAGAGGATTAAATATGACAGAAGTTCCTTCCTGGCAGAAAAGGGGCATTGGGTTATATAGAAAAAATATCTTAATTAAAGGCTACAACCCTATAAATAAAGAAAATGTGACTTCAAATCGTTTAAGAATTTACAAAGATTGGGAGCTGCCTTTATTTGATGAGAAGTTTTTCCGCAATACTCCATAATTCAATATACTACATTAACTATTAAAAGTTATATTAAAAAAATCAAAGGACCCTTAAAATGTTTGGACTTGGAAAGAAGAAATTTACAGGAATACAAATAGATCATGAGTTAGTTGAGGAAATAGAGGATATTGCAAAAGAGTCTTATCCAATAGAATTCAGTGCTATGCTTCAAGGAAAAGTTGAAAAAAGTGTTTTAAAAATAAATGGACTTATCTTCCTTCCAGGGGCTGCTTCTGAATCAGGTGCTGTTATGGAAATTTTCATGATGCCCATGTTATCAGATGCTGTGGGTTCTGTTCACAGCCATCCTGGGTATAGTGCAGAACCTTCAGGTGCAGATCTGCAGTTCTTTGCAAAAAGAGGCTATTTCCATATTATTATTGCACAACCCTACAACGACGATAGTATACGTGCTTATAATAGTTTTGGAGAATTAGTGGATTATACCATAGTATGAATAATTATATCTTATTTTTCCTTAACTTAAACGGTTAAAAAAATAGAAATAAGCCTAAAGATTAACTGCCACAGCATCGTGGACGTCTTCAAGCTTTTTAATGTCCAATATAACAAACTCCGGTACATGTTGGTCTACTTTAAGTACCATAACGGCTTCCCCACCAAGTTCTTTCCTTCCTACCTGCATCTTAGCTATGTTAATACCGTGTTCTCCAATTTTCGTACCTATAGCACCGATTATTCCCGGTTTATCCCTGTACTTGCATATGAGCATTGTTCCCTCTGTTTCAACATCAACTTTGTATCCATTGATGTTCACTATCTTCGGTTTCTGAGTGAATATACCTTCTACACTCACATCATTATTGTCAGACTTCATTTCAACTTTTATAAGGCTTTTGTAACCCTTAGCATCACATCTCTTTCCTTCTGTAACTATTATTCCCCTGTTTTCAGCTACAGATGTAGCATTCACTAAGTTGACTGGCTCCGTTAATATTGGATTTAAAACCTCTTGAAGTATCATTCGTGTTAAAATATCATGTTTCGTAAATTCTGAAAGATCACCACAGTATGTAACATTTATTTCATTGATATTACCCTTGGCCGTCTGTATCATGAATTTACCAATTTTTTCTATTAGTTCGAAGTATGGTTTTATTGTACTAAACGTTTCAGGGTCGAGTACAGGCATGTTAATTACATTCTTTGGAGATTGCCCTTTAAAAACCTTTTTTATCTCATTTGCAACGATTATTGCAGCGTCTCTTTGTGCTTCTGATGTTGATGCAGCAATATGTGGAGTCAATACCACATTATCAAGTTCCAAAAGTGGACTGTTTTCTGGAGGTTCATTTTCAAAAACATCAAGCCCAGCTCCTCGTATTTTACCGGTTGAAAGTGCTTCGTAAAGATCATCCTCCTTAATGATACCCCCCCGGGCACAGTTTACTAGAAACGCGTTCTCTTTCATCATTTCAAGTTGTTTACTGCGTATTAGATATTTAGTTTCTGATGTCAGGGGAACGTGGATGGTCAATACATCAGATTTCTTAATAAGGGTTTCAAAGTCAACTACAGTCACACCTAAGTCTGAAGCTGTTTTTTCGGTTATGTAAGGATCATATACAATTGTTTCCATTCCAAATGCCTTTGAACGGGTTACAACCTGACTTCCAATTCGTCCCATGCCAATTACACCAAGAATTTTGCCATTAAGCTCTATACCCATGAATTTGCTCTTTTCCCATTTTCCATTTTTAACTGAACTGTCTGCGATGGCTATCTTACGTGAAAGTGCTAATATTAAACCCATAGTATGTTCAGCAACAGTTATTGAAGTTGATTCAGGTGCGTTTATAACCATTACACCACGTTCAGTAGCAGCTTGAACATCAACATTGTCTACACCTACTCCAGCCCGTGCGATTATCTTCAGTTTATTGGATGCTTCTATTACCTCGCGAGTAACCTTGGTTCGGCTCCTCACAATAATGGCATCAAAATCTTTAATAACATCTACAAGTTCTTCTTTTGATATTGTAAAGTTAGTAACAACTTCCGCAATATCAGTGAGCTCATTTATTCCCTTTTCGTTTATTTGATCAGCGATAAGTACTTTTTTATCCATTTTTTACCAGCTCCAGTTCTCGTTATATTTCTTGTAATAGTACAATGAAGTGGAATGAGTTTAAATTTATAGGAGAACTTCCATTTATAAAATTCTATTATGATTTTGATTTTTGAATTCAAATGTTAAATTTTTTTTGAATATCATCAATTTGATAATATAAATTAATTTTTATATTCTAAGAGCTGGAGTTATTAAATTAATCAGTTCACCTATTAATTATATTATTTAATTATGAATTGGATTATCATAGGAAAATATATCAACAACAAAAAAAGTTCAAAATATATAGGAATTTAAGCTCTGCAAAGGGTGAATATGGAGGTGTTAGCTTGGTTTCAGTTGATGAATTTATAATTGTGAGCTCAAATTATGTGCCAGGATACGAGATTTTAGAGACAAAAGGATTTGTATATGGACTAACTGTACGAAGCAGAGGCGTTGGTGGACAAATAGGTGCAGGAATACGTTCTATGTTTGGTGGAGAAATAAAAGAGTACGTTCAAATGATGCAACAGTCAAGAAATGAAGCCCTAGAAAGATGTATTGAACATGCACAAGAAATGGGTGCAAACGCAATAATAAGTGCACGTTTTGATTCTGATGCAATTTCAGATATAATGCAAGAAATTTTAGCATATGGTACCGCCGTAGTTGCTCAACCAGTGGAGTAAATGGATGTTTGATGGTAAAATAAAAATTTCAGAGAAGGAAATACCAAGAATACTTCTTGGAACTTCCCCATTTATAGCAGCAGCCCAGTTCGGGCACCGGGCCAGACTATACCAGCTTGACCTGTATAACAATCCTGAAAATATACTTAAAATAATAAAAAAAACATATGAAATGGGTATAAATGGAATCCAGGTAATACCATATCCCCCCGTTGTGGAAGCACTTGAATGGGCTTTAGAATCAGGTTATTCAATGGAAGTGATTGGGACTGTTAGAGCGAATAATGAAATGGAAGATATTCAACTTTTTTCTGATCTTGAAGCCAGCTCGATGCTCCTTCATGCTAATATAACCGATAAAAAGGAATGGAATTTTATTGCTGAAAAACTTCAGGCTATAAAAGATGAAAATGCGATTCCAGGTCTTGTAACTCACATGCCATTTTCAACGTCTTCAAGTCTTCTGGAATCTCCGGTACTGGATCTATTTGATATGTATATGATTCCCGTAAACAAACTAGGATATCTAATGGACTGTGATACCTATGGATCTGATGAAAGAATGAAACTCGATTTTATCATCAAAAGTCTTGACAAAACTGTTATTGCCAAAAAAGTTCTGGCAGCAGGAATACTTAAACCTCAAGAAGCCTTTGATTATCTTAAAACAGTGGAATATGCCGATGGTGTAGCTCTTGGAATTGCCTCTGTAGAAGAGGCTAATGAAACATTCAATTTATTAGCTTCACAATAGACTCACATTTACCCGTTTATATTTCTTCCTTAAGTCGTAATTTATTGCATTGGATTCTATAGAAATGTGAAAGTAGTATGGTAACAAAAAACATTGAAAAAGAATTAATAAATTTGGTTGATAAATTAACAAGATTATTTTAAATAAAATTTGAAACCAAGTAATAGATTAAATAGGATATTTGAATTATTAATTTTTTATATTAATCAAGGAATAATTATTAAAGTTTTTTCAGTTACAGTCTCTGCGTTCCCTTACAACACTTAAAAACTCTTTTGAGTTTTTCATTTCCTTTATCTCCCAATTATGTACTACAGGTATTCCTTCTATGCATTTCAAGGATTTNNAGTGCCATCTTCTTGAGTGCCTGCTGATTTCTGTTCTTTTCCATGTTGGTTATAACTGTACTATAATTTCCTCTAACTTTGATATCAGATTCCTGTTTTGCAAGTGCATCAAATGGAGTTCGGGATGTGGATATAACTCCAAACCCAAGCTTAGTTAGGTTAGGCTGGTTTTCTAGCGACATTTTAACATTTGTCTTTGAATTATCGGAATTTTCATTTTCAATCTTCGGAACATTTAACAGATTAACTGAAAGCGTTATTTTCATGTTCAGTATACTTTCCAGCATCATTGCAGTTTCTGGGAAGGCACGAACCATTCCACGTTCATATTTATAAATTGTTTCCCTCGACACATGAGCTTTATCTGCTAGATCCTTCCTTGAGATATTCTGCGCTTCTCGTACTTGTTTTATGACCTCTCCATCCATTTGGACGTAGTATCCACCCCGATCTGCAAATATCTCCGGGTACACATCATCAACAACCATGTTTCTGAGAGTTTCTTTGGCAATAACTGGGATTCCATGTCTTTCATAAACTACATCTTCTTCTAAATATTCATTTTTAGATTTAACTCCTACAACAAGTGGAGATGCGAGAAATATGTCTGCAACCTTCTTTATTTCCTCTGCCTGGTTTCCTGTGAATCCATCAATATTTATGAGTATTTTTAGCAGCAAAAGTTCCAGTTCCTTCCTGGCAACCATATCAAAGCAACTCCTATCATATATATTAGAAGTTTCAAAACCATGGTTAGATAGAAGATCATTTATCTCAACAAGGACATGATCCCTTTGAGCTGGAATGTTAGTTTTCTGCATTTAATCACCGGTGAAAATATGAACAATATATTATTATACGTTGGAATTGATGATACTGATTCCAGTTCTGGAATGTGTACCACCTATATAACTTGTGTTATAATCTCCAAACTTAAAGATTGTGGTTTTAATATAAAAGGATACCCCCAACTCATAAGGCTTAACCCATTTGCAAGGTTTAAAACACGAGGTAATGGTGCTACATCTTTTAAATTGGAATTAAAATCCTTAGAAGAAATTAATGAAGTTAAGAAAATAGTTATAGAGAATGTTCAACGGTTATCAGTACTCGAGGATGAACGAACCAACCCGGGAGTGGTTTTCTATGATGGAGAAATAACATCAGAACTTCAAGAATTTGGATTGGAAGCCATTAGGAATATCTTATTAATTGAAGATGCAGAAAATCTTTTAAACAAAGTTGGTGCTGATTTTTATAAGTTTAAAAATGGAAGAGGAATTATAGGGGCCCTGGCCTCAATAAGCTGCCCTCTTGATGATAAAACTTACGAATTACTGGTCTACAGAGTTCCTGAAAATTATGGTAAACCACGTAGAATAAACCATCAATCAGTAAAAGAAATGGATAAACAGACTTATCCTGAAACATTTGATAATATTGACCAAAAGTACATCACAATAGAACCTCACACACCATGTCCAGTACTTTACGGAATAAGAAGTGAAAATCCTGAAATTTTAAAGAAAGCAAAATCCATTGTAAAGGTTTCAGAACCCATGGAAAGATCTTGTGTGTATTTAACCAATCAACACACGGATATGCACCTCCAAAATGTGGAAAAGATAGCTGATATGGAGAAATTCAAATGTTATATAGTTGAAGGGACCGTAAGGGATAAACCACAGGTAATTGAAGGGGGACACCTAATATTCACCCTTGAAGATGAATCAGGGGAGATTGAATGCGCAGCTTATGAACCAACCAAACAGTTCAGGGAATTTGTAAGGGAACTGGAACCTGAAGATGCTTTAAGAGTTTATGGGGGTGTAGGAGAAGGAGTAAATAAGAAAGGAACATTGAACATTGAAAAATTTGAGATTCTTAAACTTGCAAACCTTATCCAATTAAGAAATCCAATCTGTGATTGTGGAAAAAGGATGAAATCTGCTGGCAAAGGTAAGGGTTATAAATGTCCTAATTGTGGTGCAAAAATAAGGGACAACGAAAAAGTAAGAAATAAAATCTCAAGGAACATAAAAAAAGGATTTTATGAGACACCACCATCTGCAAGAAGACATTTAAGCAAACCGATTGTTAGAAACTAATATTTAAATTGATTTAAATAAATTATGAAATGTTCCTAAAATTCGTCTATATTTATTCTATATAATAATACCATACAAATTTATTCTAGTAAATATACTCTAACCACAATGATAACAGAAAAACTGGCCAGTATAGTCGTGAATACAGATTATGAAAAACTTCCAGAAGAAGTGATCTGCAAGGCCAAACAATGTTTTATAGATTTTTTAGCCGTTTCTCTCGCAGGATCCAAAACTCAGAGCGGGGAAAGAGTGAAAAGCATATTCAACCGTGGTTATGAATCAACAGTTATTGGAACTGAAAAGGGCAATTGTACCGAGGCATCACTAATTAACGGTGTTTTTGCCCACAGTCTAGATCTTGACGATGGCCATCGTTTTGCGCATATTCATCCAGGGTGCTCGGTGATCCCCGCTGCATTATCACTGGCAGAAGCTCGTGATAAAACAGGGAAGGATTTAATATGTTCTATTATTTCAGGTTACCAGGTTGCAATAATGATGGGTATGATTTCAAACCCAGAGCACAGAACTCTTGGTTTTCACAGCACAGGTACGTGTGGGACCTTTGGATCCGCAGCAGCATCCTGCAGAGTCTTGGGATTAGGATTTGATGACACAATTAATGCACTTGGACTCGCTGGAACACAGACAGCAGGCTTACTTGAGTCTGATCATGCAGGCAGTATGGGAAAACACCTACATGCAGGTAAAGCAGCCCAATCTGGAGTTATATCTGCAATGCTTGCAGAAAAAGGTTTCACAAGCGCTCCTTCAATAATTGAGGGTTATGAAGGATTTTTAAATGCTATGGTTGTTCCGGGTGGTGCTACAACAGTTGATAATCTTGAAAACTTTGGAGATAAAGTTGATAAAATCATTGCAGATAAAAAATATCATATAATGGATGTTTATTTCAAAAAGTATCCGGCATGTAGGCATCTTCACTCAACTATAGATGCCACAATTAATTTATACAATAAGATGGTCCCAAAAGGTGTTAAATCAAAAGATATCGACTCAATTACTATAAAAACCTACAAAATCGCATCAGAGCATGATAATTACAATCCACAAACAGTCGAGGCTGTTAAGCAGAGTCTACCATTTATCACCGCAATTAGCATTTTGAATGGTGATTTGAACATTTATAACATTGCAATCAGCCCAGAGATAATTTCTATGGCATCAAAAGTAGTTATAGAATATGATGAAGGAATGAATAACCTTTATCCAACAAAAAGACCATCAAAGGTTATAATTAAGACAAAAAATAAATCTTACACCTGCAGAGTTGATCTGCCAATGGGTGAACCCGAATATCCTTTTAATAAACATAATTTGATAAAAAAATTCCATGATATCAATCCTAAAGTAGATGTGGATATTTTAAATACCATAGATGAACTTGAATCATACAAGATGAGTGATTTAATGAACATTTTAAATAATGAATTTAAAGTTGCTTGAATATAGATCAGAAAACTTATTATTGAGGTGGTTTTATGCGTATAGAAGATTTTCTAGAGAAAATTGGGATTGAAGAGGCCGATTCAAATTTGGAAATTTCTGAAAAACGTTTTTCCGACGGTGCACAATATAGATTCGAAGTTCCTGGTATCCAAAAGCCAGGAGCTATGGCTGCTCTAGTTGATGCTACAGACAAGTATGATGTATCAGTTCACAGGGTGACACAGACTAAAGGCATAATGCTTTTAACAGATCAAGAAATTGAACAAATGGTTGAAATTGCAGTAGATGCACGTATTGAACTATTTTTAAGTGTTGGGCCCAGAGCCACCTACGATACAAGTGCATCAGCCAATACACCAGAAGGAGCACGAATTGGCTACAGATTAAGGGGCTACAAAAATTTATTATATGCAATTCAAGATGTAAAACGTGCTACATCCCTAGGTGTCAGAGGAATAGTTGTATACGATGAGGGACTACTTTGGGTGCTGGATAAAATGCGTAATGAAGGAGAATTACCTGAAAAAACATATTTTAAAGTATCAGCACATTGTGGTCATGGCAACCCTGCTTCTGCAAAACTTTTAGAGAATATAGGGGCAAATTCTTTCAATCCAGTTAGAGATCTTCAGATTCCCATGATGGCAGCCATTAGAAGATCTATAAACATATCATTAGACCTTCACATGGAAAATCCTAAATCATCCGGAGGTTTCATTCGACATTACGAGGCTCCTGAGATAATTAGAAAAGCATCACCAGTATATCTCAAAACTGGAGGAGCTGTTGCAGCACATCATGGATGGGAAACAACAAAAAGTCAAGCAGCAGAACGTGTGAGGCAAGTATTCCTTGTTCAAAATATGATAGACCGTTATTATCCTGAAGCTAAAATATCAGATCGTGGGACCGATGATATGTCAATACCTATAAAATAGGAACAGTACAGGAATATGATATTTACGAATGTCTAATCTAGTTTAATTAGTTTATTGGAGTNNGTGCAATTAAAACTGAGACCAATGATAACGCAAAATGGGTTCTTGAACTTCTTTTGGAAAATGCTAAGATAGCCGAAGCCAATAAAGTTCCTTTGTGCGATGATACAGGAATACCACATGTACTGGTTGAGGTTGGAAACACCATTCAACTTCCCGGAGGGTTTTTCCATGATATAGCAGAGGGAATAGCACAGGGTTTGAAGGAACTTCCAGGTAGGCCCATGGCAGTTAAAGGTAATTCTATTGAGAGAATCGAGCAGTCAAAAGGCCTTTACAAAAGCCCTGAAAAGCTTTTAACACCTTCCTTCACAGTCGACACCATGGAAAAAGATGGTGTCAATATCCATGTATTAATGATGGGTGGAGGTCCCGAAATACGTGCCAATACATATAAGGTTTTCCACAAGAGGGATCATAGAAAAGTATTTAATGAAGTTTTAACATGGTTGAGATCAGAGATTACAATGCTTGGATGCACACCCTGCATTCCGTCTGTTGGCATTGGTAGAACTCATTTTGAAGCTTCATCGCTTATGCTGAAGGCAATGGCATACGGGAACCTTAATATCCAGTCTGAAATCGAGAAAACCCTGACTAAATCAATGAACAGTTCTAATACAGGGGCTCTTGGAATTGGTGGTTCTGTAACAGCACTTGGATCATTTATAAATATAGGACCTCAAAGAGCCAGTGGCGTTAGAATTGTGTGTACACGTCCTTGTTGTTGTGTTGAACCAAGGCGATCGTCTGTGAACGTGTCTTCCGAATTTTGGAGTGATTTGTAATGGCAATTGGAAGAGAAACTGTGGAAAATATACTTAAATTGAATAAACCCAAGTGGAAAACCTCCATAACCCGAGTTGAACCAAATAGAATTGTTACCAGGGGTTATCCACAGGAAGATCTCATAGGAAACATTTCATTTCCAGAGATGGTTTACCTCCTTATAAAAGGTGAAATGCCTTCAGAAAATGACTCAAAAATGTTTGAAGCAGTACTTGTTTCATTCTGTGACCATGGAGTAACACCACCAAGCACCCAGGTTGCCCGACTAATGGCATCGACCGGGTCTTCAATGAATGGATGTGTTTCAGGCGGACTATTATCATTTGGAAAATATCATGCTGGAGCCCTCGAACGTTCCATGAACATTCTCCAAGAGTTGGTTCATAATGGGGTCATTGGGTACAATGGACCTCTAGAATCACATGATGATATTAGGGCAGTTGCAGGTGTTGTTGTAGACGAATTTTTTAACAACAATGAAAAAATACCCGGCTTCGGACACAGATACCATTCAGAAGATCCTAGAGCCAGTAAACTCTTAAAAATTGCTGAAGAATATGGAGTTTCAGATGTTCACACAGAACTAGCTCTTGCAATTGAAGAAATACTATTTGAAACTAAAGGAATCAAGATGAACATTGATGGAGCAAACGCCGGAATACTCTCTGATATGGGATTTGATTGGAGTCTGGGAACAGGCATTTTTATGATGGGGAGACTTCCAGGGATAATTTCACATGTTTTCGAAGAAAAAACTGTTGAAACCCCATTCAGAAAATTTGTGGATGTTGATGAAATTCATTACCAAGAAAGAGAGGTGAAAACAGGAAGTTTGGGTAAATTAATTATTAACAGATGATATAGACTGATATTATTGATGATATAGACTGATATTATTGATGATATTAATAATGAAAATCAAATAGTAAAAGATAAATATAACACAAAATAAAGTTTGCAATATTAATCATGGTGATTTAAATGACAACGATATCGGAAGCTATTACAACCATTAAAAAGGCTGAAAATGATGCTGACAAATTAATAGAAGATACTAAAGAGAAATCGTCCGAAAAGATAGAAGAATCCCGTATTAAATCAAAGGAGATAATAGAAAAATCCAAGGAAGAAGCTATGAGTGAAGCTGAAAAGATGTTGTTAGAAGCTGAAAATAATGCCAAAAAGGAAGCAACGCATATATCAAACAAAACAGCTGAGAAAATTGATTTAAGCAGCAAAACAGCAATGAGTAAGGTAGAAGAGGCTTCGGACTTAGTAGTAAAAAGTATATTATAGTGTGAGTACCATGTTCAAGCCGGCAAGAATGAAGAANNATACAAGAAGATGCAGAGTGGAAACAGATTCTAAAACCTTCACATGCTACTCCTTTTCTCGGTAAAATTTCTTCCATTTTAATGAAAACTACTGGTATGGCAGATTTTTTAGAATCAGTAAGCATAAAGGATAAAGGAATTTTAACTCTGGCAAAAAGTTTTGTTAATCCACCACGGATTGAGAAAAAGGAAGTAGAAAATTTAAATCCTGATGAACTATTAGAAAATGCAGAAGATACTTTAAACCGAGTTGAAACTAAAACTAAACCATTAGAGGAAAAAATAAACGAACTTGATGCAAAAAATTCAAGATTGACAAATGCGATTAAAGTAGCCCAAAATTTGATAAAATTTAATTTTGAGTTTGGGGATTTGGCAGATTCGAAATATGTATCTATTGTATCGGGTAAAATATCTTTAGACTCATATGAACAGTTTAAGTTGGGTATGAAAAATTTACCTGAAGAAATTTTAGTAGAATATGATGACAGTACCGATAAAGAATTCAAAATACTTGTTATCATAACTCTAAAAGCGAATGAAGATAAAATATCGAGTCTTCTAAGAAAATTGGAATTTGAAAGATTTGATCTATCAGGAATATCTGGAAAACCTGAAGAAGTCATAAAAAAATCAGAATCAAGAATTGAAGAGATTGAAAAGGAAAAAGAATCTATTTCAATGGAATTGGCTGTTATCTCGGATGAATGGCTTAAAGAATTACTTGTTCTAAAAGAACAATTGGAGATAGCAAAACAACGCAGTGAAATATTCTCATCATTCGGTGAAACTGAAAAAACTGTTATGTTTGAGGGATGGGTCACAGTGAAAAATCTGGAGAAAACTCTTGACATTATTGAAAGCACCACTATGGGATATTCTATAGTTGATGTATCAGACCCAGATGTTGAGAAGGATAAAATACCAGTTCAATTGGATAACCCAAGATTTGCAAAACCGTATGAAATGTTTGTTAATATGTATTCCCCACCAGATTACAGGGAAGTAGACCCAACAATTCTCATGGCAATTATATTTCCGTTTTTCTTTGGTTACTGTTTAACCGATGCAGGATATGGAGTAATTGATGCAATTATAGGTTTAGTCTTGTTCTACGGACTTGGTAGAAACAGTAAACTCATGGCTAATGTTGGTCTTATTTTTGTTGCGTGTGGTGTATGGGCATTCATTCTTGGAATGGCTACCAATGGTTTCATAGGTGATTTGTTCCCTAGATGGATAATTGGTGTTTCTTACATCCCAACAACAATTCAATCTATTAACGCATTTGTTTTCCCTCAAAACATTCTAGCACTCGCTTTAATAGTAGGTGTTATACACATAAATATGGGTTTGTTCATAGGAGCCTACAACAATATAACTCGTGGAGAAGTTAGGGAAGCACTTGGAACACAGATAGTTTGGTTTATTCTGGAAATTGGTGTTGTAATAGCTGCAGTAGCTTATTTAACTACTGGAATCACCGCTGCAGAGATCTTTGGAGGTCCTGTAATTATTTTGAGTCTTCTAATGCTCATGTATTTAAACGGACCATACGGTGTGATGGATGTTACAGGATTCCTTGGAACAATATTATCATACGCACGTCTATTAGCACTGTGTCTTTCAACTGGCGGTATCGCTATGACAGTGAATATATTGGCAGGACTAGCTGACAGTCTGATTCCATATATCGGATTTATTCTTGCTCCAATAGTATTCGTAGGAGGACATATAGCCAACTGTGCATTCCAGAGTTTGGGTGCATTTATAAATTCATTACGTTTGCATTACGTAGAGTATTTCTCTCAGTTTTACATAGGTGGAAGTCACAAATTCAGGGCCTTCCGTACAAAAAGAAAGCATACTGAAATAGGAGGTAAATAATATGGTGGTAGAAATAGGATTAGGAACTGCATTAGGAGCAATCGGCGCAGGTGTAGCAGTAGGAATGGCATGTTTAGGATCAGGTATAGGACAGGGAATAGCAGCAGCAGGAAGTGTAGGTGCAGTTGCAGAAGACCCTGATATGTTTGCAAGAGGACTTATTTTTACAGCTTTACCAGAAACACAGGCTATATACGGTTTCCTTATTGCTATTCTTCTTCTCGTCTTCTCTGGAATTATGGGTGGAGGAGCTGGATTAAGTGTAACTGCAGGATTAGTTGCAATAGGTGCAGGTTCCGCAGTAGGATTTGCAGGTTTAGGTTCTGGTATGGGTCAGGGTATCACAGCATCATCTGCAGCAGGAGCAGTTGTTGAAGATCCAGACATGTTTGCAAGAGGTATTATATTTACAGCTATATCTGAGACACAGGCCATATACGGTTTCCTTATTGCTATATTGCTCTTAGTCTTCGGTGGAATACTCTAGGAGGAATGACATGAGTAGCGGGACAGAAAAAATAGTCTCAAGTATACTGTCTGATGCTAAGTTTAAAGCTGATTCATTATCCGAAGAAGCTAAAAATGAAAGCAAGTCCATTTTAGAAGAAGGCGAAAAAATTGCCCTTATGGAAAAGGAAAAAATCTTAGAAGAGGGTAAGAAACAATCTGCAATGAGATATCAACAGATAATATCTGAAGCTAAGATGAACTCCAGAAGAATGGAACTTGATTCTAGAGAAGAAGTAATAGAAGAATCGTTTAAAATAGCTGAAGGGAAACTTTTGAAAATTGCATCTTCAGAATCAGCTGAATACAAAGAATCTATTAAAAACATTATAACAGAAGCTGCATTGGAAATTGGAGGGGGAGATCTAATTTTACACCTCAAACAAGAAGATGTGGCCAAAATAGAAGATTCTATTTCAGAAATAGAAAACGATGTGAAAGGAAAAACGGGTAAAGAAACAAATTTAGAGATTGGAACTAACATCAACACCATAGGCGGGGCTATTGTAAAAACCAAAAATGGTGATATAGAAGTTAACAATACTATCGAAGCAAGAATGCTTAGATTTAAAAAATCTCTAAGATCAGATGTTGCACGTATATTATTCAAATGATGGGGGAGATTTAGATGGTAGACAGTATTACTACAATAATTACTACGCTTGGATTTCCCTCAGTTGAAGCTTTTATAGCTGCACTTTTTCTAGTATTAGCAGTTGTAGCAGTAATAGTAGTTGTATCAACGATAAAACCTGTCTTAAATATGTTTCCCTACACTTACCCCAATGCAAGGGTAAGGGCAAGAACAGGAAGGTTATTCACAGAAAAAGAATTTTCAGAGATCGTTGAAGCAGAAAATATTGAGGAGATAAAAAATTACCTCCGCGGTGTTCCAGATTATGCTAAGTACATTGATCAGTACCCCTTGGAAAAAGCGTTAGACTCTCAACTTGCAGAGTCTTACGATCTTATTGCTAGAATAACACCAGACAACAGTAAGGAAGTTTTCAATTTTCTACTCAAAAAATGGGATATTAGAAATATTAAGAGTATCATAATTGCCAAACAAGCTAATTTAAATCTAAATGAAACGTTAAATCTTATAGTTCCATTTGGTGCACTTACTGATAAACTTGATAGTCTTATAGAAGCAGATAATGTAACAGAAGTGATTAATGGGCTTGAAGGTACTGAATATCCAAAAATTTTAGAGGATGTAATTTCAACTTACAATGAAACAGGTTTATTGTTACCTTTAGAATCTGCTTTGGACAAATATCTACTGGAAAACCTTTTAAGATCTGCTGCAACTCCTGAAGATGATAACACAAGCTTGCTTCATAATTATATTGGAACAATGGTTGATGTAGCAAATATCAAGATAATCTTAAGGGCTAAAACCTATAACCTGAAATACGATGACATCGAATCTTACATGATTTCAGATGGTTATCAGATTAGAGAATGGAAATTAAAGGAACTTATGGAAGCTGAAGATGTTGCAAGTGTTATAAGTAGTTTAGAAGGTACATCTTATGCACCAATGCTCTCAGATGCTATGACAGAGTATACAGAAACTCGTTCAATGTCAAGTTTTGAAAAAGCACTAGACAATCATGTATTTAATACAGCCAAAACAATATCATTAAAGAATCAATTCGGAATAGGACCTATGATAGGCTTTTTAAATAAAAAAGAACGTGAAATAAGGAACTTAAAGACCATTGCTCGCGGTAAGAGAGAAGAAGGATTCTCACCATCTATGATTAAGGAGATGTTGATATGAAATCAAATATAGCTGTTATGGCTGATGAAGATACAGTCACAGGTTTTAGACTTGGAGGTATAAAGGAAGGATACCCTGTTAAAAACATGGAAGAAGCTGGGAAAGTTCTTGAAGATCTAGTAAAAAGGAATTTTTCAGTAATAATAACAACTGAAAAGATTGGAATCGAATTTAAAGACACTATTAATAAATTAACTAATGAACGCGCATTACCTATGGTAATTGAAATACCAGACAAATCAGGCTCGATTAAAAGGGAATCTGACCCTATGAACGAGCTTATTAAGAGAGTAATTGGGGTTGAGATGGTAAAATGATTACAGGAAATATAATAAAAATAGCAGGTCCAGTTATTGTCGGAGACGGCATGAAAGGAACACAAATGTATGAGATGGTTAAAGTCGGAAACGACAACCTCATTGGAGAGATTATCGAACTTGAAGGCGACACCGCTACCATACAAGTATACGAAGAAACAGCAGGTATGAAACCTGGTGAACCTATTGAAAGTACTGGAGGACCACTATCAGTTGAACTAGGTCCTGGTATAATTGGATCAATATTCGACGGAATACAAAGACCTCTTGAAAAGATCAAGTTTTTAACAGGAGACTACCTTCAACGGGGTGTAAGTGTTCCTTCACTTGATAAAGAAAAGAAATGGACTTTCAATCCTATACTCACAACTGGAACCGAAGTTATGGGTGGGGACATTGTTGGAGAGGTTCAAGAAACATCAGCAATTCTCCAAAAAATAATGATACCACCTAATGTGAATGGTAAACTTATAAGCATAGCACCAAAGGGACAATACACAGTAGAAGAAGAAGTTGCTGAAGTTGAAACTGTTAATGGTATTATAAAAATTCCTATGATGCAAAAATGGCCAGTAAGAGTTGGAAGACCATACAAAGAAAAATTAGACCCAGATATTCCACTCGTAACTGGACAAAGAGCACAAGATACATTTTTCCCAGTTGCTAAAGGTGGAACTTCCGCTATGCCCGGACCATTTGGATCCGGTAAAACAGTTACACAACAACAACTTGCAAAATGGGCTGACGCAGATATTATTGTATATGTGGGTTGTGGAGAACGTGGTAACGAAATGACCGAGGTTTTAAAAGAGTTCCCTGAACTTGAAGACCCAAAAAGTGGTAAACCACTTATGGACAGAACAGTCCTTATAGCAAACACCTCAAACATGCCAGTTGCTGCTAGGGAAGCTTGTGTTTACACCGGTATAACAATTGCAGAATATTTCCGTGATATGGGATACGACGTAGCACTTATGGCAGATTCAACATCAAGATGGGCAGAAGCAATGAGGGAGATATCTGGAAGGCTTGAAGAAATGCCTGGTGAAGAAGGGTATCCTGCTTATCTCGCATCAAGACTCGCACAATTTTATGAACGAGCTGGGAGGATAACTACAGTGGGTACTGAAGATAAAACCTCATCAGTAACAGTTGTAGGTGCAGTATCACCACCGGGTGGAGACCTTTCAGAACCTGTTACTCAGAACACCCTGCGTATTTCCAAGGTTTTTTGGGCATTAGATTCATCTCTTGCTGATAAACGTCATTTCCCAGCAATAGACTGGTTACAAAGCTATTCATTGTATGTCGACAGTGTCGAAGATTGGTGGAATTCCCACACAGGAGCAGATTGGAGGGAAACAAGGGATGAAGCAATGGCTCTACTTCAGAAAGAATCTGAGCTGCAAGAAATTGTACAGCTAGTTGGTCCAGATGCACTTCCAGATCGTGAAAGGATCACCCTCGAAACAACTAGGATGATAAGAGAAGACTTCCTTCAACAAAACGCTTACCACGAAGTAGATACTTACTGTCCACCAATAAAACAGTATCAGATGCTTAAAACTATAATGGCTTACCATGTAAATGCTGAAGCAGCACTTGATCGTGGAGCTGCATCTGCAGACATTATTAGCATTCCTGTTAAGGATGATATAGGTAGGATGAAGTATCTTCCTGAATCTGAATTTGATGTAAAGGTAAAGGAAATTCAAGAAGCTATAGTTAAACAATGCAGTGAGGTATGAAGATGAAGATAGATATCAAAACAAGGGAATATACAACTGTTTCTGAAGTTTCCGGTCCTTTAATGATTGTTGAAGGGGTAGAAGGAGTAGCCTACAACGAAATCGTTGAGATCGAAACACCTTCAGGAGATAGTAGGAGAGGACAAGTTCTTGAGGTTAGGGGAGACCTTGCTGTTGTACAAGTATTCGAGGGTACAAGCGACCTTAACACATCAACTACTAAAGTCAGGTTCACAGGTGGTACAGCGAAACTTGGTGTTGCACCCGACATGTTAGGAAGAGTTTTCAACGGTACAGGTCAACCAATTGATGGTGGTCCTGAAATCATACCGGATAAGGAGTTAGATATCAGTGGTAACCCTATGAACCCATCTGCTAGGGAGTTTCCAGCTGAGTTTATAGAAACTGGTATATCTACCATTGATGGAATGAACACCTTGGTACGTGGACAGAAGCTACCTATATTTACAGGTTCTGGACTTCCCCACAATGAACTTGCAGCTCAGATTGCAAGGCAAGCAAAAGTTATAGGAGAAGAAACAGAGTTTGCAGTGGTATTTGCTGCTATGGGAATTACCCACGAAGAAGCTAACTACTTTATGAAGGATTTTGAAAGAACTGGTGCACTTGAAAGGGTTACTGTATTCATGAACCTTGCAGACGACCCGGCTATTGAAAGAATTATCACACCTAAAATGGCACTTACAACAGCTGAATACTTTGCATTTGAACTAAACATGCATGTACTGGTTATATTAACCGACCTTACCAACTATTGTGAGGCACTTCGTGAAATTTCAGCTGCAAGGGACGAAGTTCCTGGAAGAAGGGGTTACCCGGGTTACATGTACACTGATTTAGCAACTATGTACGAACGTGCAGGAAGGATTATTGGTAAAGAAGGTTCAATAACCCAGATGCCCATACTTGTTATGCCACAAGATGATATTACACATCCTATTCCAGATCTTACAGGATACATAACAGAAGGGCAAATTGTATTGAGCAGGGATCTTAACAGAAAAGGTATATATCCACCAGTAGATGTTTTACCATCACTTTCAAGGTTGATGAGTGGTGGAATTGGTGAAGGACAGACAAGAGAAGACCATAGTGGTGTTTCAGATCAACTTTACTCAGCATATGCTGAAGGAAGAGACTTAAGGGACCTTATGGCCGTTGTTGGTGAAGAAGCACTCACAGAACGTGACAGAAAATTCCTGAATTTCGCTGATGAATTTGAGAAACGATTCATAACACAGACTGGGGACGAAGACAGATCCATTGAAGAAACACTCAACTTAGGTTGGGAATTATTAAGCATCTTACCAGAAGTAGAATTAAAACGTGTTAGGGCAGAGCACATTCCAAAATACCACCCAGCATACAAATAAATCCCCTTAAAATCTATTTAAATTTTTTATAAGTTTTTAAGGACGAGAGGGATAAAATGGCGCAGGAAATGATAGAAGGAATAAATCCAACAAGGATGGAACTTCTAAAACTGAAAGACAGGGAAAAACTTGCTGTAAAGGGTCACAGTCTCCTAAAAGAGAAACGTAACGCCCTTATTATGGAGTTTTTCAACATATTAGAACGTGTGAAGGGCTCAAGGGAAGGTGTAGAAGCTACACTCCAAGAGGCATACAAAGATCTTAGTGACGCACAGATGGTAATGGGTGACTTAGCAGTCAAAAAATCTGCAATGTCAGTTAAAGAATCTGTAAACGTTGAAATTGAATCTAGAAGTGTTATGGGTGTTGTTGTACCATTGATCGAGTCAGAAATTGGCCAGAAAAATATGGTTCAAAGGGGATATGGATTTTTAGAAACATCTGTAAAGCTTGATGAAGCTGCTAGCAAGTTTGAAGAATCTATAAAACTCATTATCGAACTTGCAGAAATTGAGAAGACAATTATGCTTCTTGCAATTGAGATAGAGTCAACCAAAAGAAGAGTTAACGCTTTAGAACATATTATCATTCCAAAGATCGAAAATACAGTTAAATACATCGAGATGCGGCTTGAAGAAATGGAAAGGGAAAACTTCGTTAGGTTAAAAATGATCAAAAAAACTATGGAGATGGAATAATTGACTATGAGGATCACCACAAGATTAGATACTGTCAGAAGAGATCTGGCAGAATCTAAAGCAAAAAAACAACTTGATTTCCGAATAGGAACCATCTCAGGTAATTTAAAAGCCATAATAGCTGATGAGGTTATGGAATTTGAATCCGGAGATATTAAAAGGATTAAAATAAAAAAAATTTCAATACCAGCCAATTATTTGAGCTTTTTAAGTGGATACGGATCTAACAGGTACGGGCATGCACTCACTGTTGATGAAGAAATACCTTTACCAATCAGCATGGAAAGAATAGGCGACCATGCACTATTTGCAGCAGCTGAATCATGTGAAATACAAAAAAATGATCTATTAGGTGTGTTAATACTCTTACCAGTACATTTAACATACTGAAATCCATTTTTACTTTTTTAATGAATTTTTTTTATTTAGAGTTATTTTTATAAAGAATTATAAGTTTTAAAACCCAATTTATTCTAGATAGCCAATTTAAATGTTGATATTCGAAATTAAAAATTTGATTAAAAAAGTGTAAAAGTTGTATTGTAGTAGAATCAATTTAGACCTAATTTCCAAATCTTTCTCTAACTGATTTGTTCACAGGATCTTTCAATTGATTGAATTGAACTATTAAACATCTTAGTTCCTTTAAATCTTCAATATTTGTTTTATATCTGGAATCTAATTGTTTAAGTTCTTTTATAAGTTTACTTTTTGATGAACCTCTAATCATTCCGGTTATTCCTGTTTTTTGGTTCATAGAATACTTTTTTTCTGATAACAGCTTTCTCTTTGAGAAAATTAGATTCAGCCACCCTTATATCTTTTACAATATTTTCTTAGTTTTATAAGAATAGATTCCCTCTCATTTAATTCAACAATTAAACGCCTTGAATCTGCTATTGATGAAATTTCAATATTTATATCAACAATTTCATTGAGTAATTTGTGATACTTTTTATTAATCGTTAAGTTACTCTGGTAAAAAATTTCTCAGTGAAGTAGTAAGTAAGAAATATATATGATATAATCATTTATCCATTGTTTACTACAACCAGGACTTGAAGCATACCATCAACCACCATACATTTGGTTTTCACTTCTTTGTTGTCTTTCTCCATATCTTTAATCCTGTATAGAACATTGGTAAGCGATGTTGTGTTAAAAGTTCCTTTTTGATTCTCTGGTTTTGAAGAAATTAGAAGTAATTTAACAACTCCCTCATCTATAGCAACATTGTAATTAATTGCATTGACGTATATAGCATCGGAAATCCTTAGCAAAAGTTTTATATGTTTAATAGGAAGCCCGCTCGTGCTGATAATATCTTTTATCTTATCATTTTCCCTACACTGCTCAATATCTATTTCCATTTTTTCACCTTCAACAATATTCAATTTTTTGTAATCATAACATAATAGTAAAGTATCACAAACTAAAACTAATATATCATTCAGTGTAAATATAATTTATAATGACACCAGATTTTAATCGTGGAGACAGGCTTGTAAAAAAACAGATATTGAGCCTTAACAAACATTTACCCCGTCAAAGAAAGTTCCTTGACGAACTTCTTCAAGAGGAACGACCCCATGTTGTTGGTGCCGATGGTACCAGGCATAGATTTAAAAAAGATGAACTAAAAAAATTGTCAAAAATTTTAGATAAATCAGAACATCATCTACTAAAACTCCCCATATATATTGAGATAGATTCAACTGCGGCAGGTTCAAGGATATCTGGAAAGTTCGAAAACAAGATTATATGTGGTGTACTTGACATCAAAGACTGTGGTAATGAAACTTATTTGTATAAACCAGACATTAAAATACTTCGAAAAGAACTCCCAACCACGACCCAGTACATATTTCTAGTGAGGTAAAAATGAAGACTCGAGACCCATTAAACGAACTATTTAAAGATGTAAAAGACCCAGATGATCGTGCAAAGCTATTTGTTCTATTTGCTGGTGCTATGATAATATCAACCATTTTAATAGGTATTGGTACTATTATATTCATACTTATGATGCTACATGTAATTTGAATAATTTATTTGAAAATTATATATAAAAATGGTCAAAGTGTTGTTATTTTTAAATTTTGATAAACCCTATTTACAATCCTCTTAGCAGAATAAATTGTATTTTCAAGTATTCTATCGGAAGTTAATACGGTAGCTACAGGTTCGCCTTCCTCAATAATCACATTTCTAGCTGGTATGTCGTTTACGCCATTTATATTTAGATCTCCAACTATAGACCTTTGTTTTGTAAAAACAATCATTTTGACAGCAAACATTTTCGGGGAAGGTATTTCTATCAATTCTCCCCTACACGCCATGATGTGGGCTTCTCCCATGTTTATCCCTAAGGCTGCTTCAACAGCCTCGTAAGTACCCTGAAGCCTCGGATTAACTTCTATAACGTAGATTTCTCCATTTTTTAGTATCATATCTACGCCATTTGAACCTATGAGTTTGAGATCTCTAACAACTTCCGCTGCAACTTCCTTAAAATGTTTAATGTTAGTGTGGGTGTTAAGGCTGGTATTTTCTGTGAAAGGTACTATGTTACCACAGTAACCATATTTTTCTTTTTGACCTAGCCAACTATTTCCTATTAACTGCTCTGATGTGAGAATTGTGGTAGCCTCATCTCCAGTGGATAGTACCGATGCACTGACATCATGTCCCTCTACAATTTCCTGTAGAATAGCGTCATGGATTTCGACATCTGGATCGATTCGATCAATGTTTTGTATACCCACACCTCCAGATCCTTCAAGGGGTTTGATAATGAATTTTTCAGAAACACTTGCATCAGCTATTTCAAGAGCATCCTGTAAATCATTCACCAAGTATGTCTCTGGAAGTTTGAAAACACCTTCAAATCTTTTGAAAAGATGTTTATACAGCTTATATTTATTTTCAACATTATTTACATCCCTGTTTCCAATAAGTTTTTTCTTTGGAAATTTTAATGGAGATATGCCCGAACTACATATTATAAAATCCGCTCTATTAACAAATTCTTTTGCCATTTCAAGAAGCACTTCTGAATCAAATTTTTGAGAAAAAAATCCGCTTGATATAAATGGTTTTTGTGTTAAAAATGATCTAAAATCAGCTACACATGTATTAAGATCTTGACACCCGAAGTAATCAGCAGAATAAATACTATATCCAATATTTTTTAGAGAACATGCTATAGGCCGTGTATTTGCACCGACAACCAGAATATTTTCCATAAAATTACCTTTAGAATTTAATATAGTCCCGAGCGGAGTCGAACCGCCGTCGCCGGTTCCAAAGACCAGCAGGATTACCACTACCCCACGGGACTAATAATAGAATAGACTGCAATGCAGTAATCAGTTTTTATTCCGATCTTATATTTAAAGGTATCGAAATGGTTTATTGCCTTAAAAATTCATTTTTTTGTCACATAAAATGTTAAACCTACATCCCCTGCATTTATTAGGATTATTGGTTGGTATGAATTCGGTTTCACCATCCAATAATTTATGCATACGCTTAATAAGCTTTATAATATCCTCTTCAGCCTTACCATCAAAGTATGATGACCAATATATATTCTCAGTACCTCTTTCACGCAGAGATGCTACTATTCTCCTTTTCTCAGGTAACATTTCCTTGAAGGCCAGACAGTATCCATAAACCTGGTTTATACTAGATGAGTATGCAACTTTTCCAGGTTTATCATCTATGATAATAAACTCGTCAGGAGTCATCCATACCTCATCTATGAATCCACGGATTCCATAATGTTTAGATATGACAGGAAGTTCTCTTGAGAGAATTTCACCTGTTTTAGATGTTTCAAGCATCTCATCAAATGTAGCAGGTTCTGCTCCTACTTTAAACTTGTCTTCAAGTATTGCATGTTCTTTTGTACCCTGCATCATGGATATTGTTGGTTTAACCTCGATTCCCTTGACATTTTCGAGATATATTCCATATTCACAGAATCCTTGTTTGTTAAGCCAACTTATTGGAAAGTTGTTCTTATCTGCAATGATTTTAACTTGACTTATGGTGGGATGCGGAGTAGATCCCGATCTATTTATCATTAATCCCCCTCATCATCCTTTTTACTACCTAAGCGACTTTTTAAGGTTGTCCAAATATCTTTATCTTTATTTACTTCATCTTCAAGTACCTTGTTCTTTTCAGTTTCTACTTCGTACTTCTTTTTGAGGTCAGAGTGGGTATTGCTGATCTCTTCCAACTTTTTCATAAGCTTTTCTTTATCCCCTTCCAGGATTTTAATCCGCTCGTTCTCTAGGCGGAGCTTCTTATTGGTTTTAGTATGTTTACTCACAAGTTCTTTGTAAGATTTAGATAATTCATTGTGTTTCCATTCCAATTCAGCAAGTTCCCTTTCGTATGCATCAAGATGACTTTCTGTATCCCCCAAATTTTTAAGGTAATCCTCTGCCAGCGTAGGATCTTCACCCATTAACTCTCCTATCTGCTTCTGAGGAATTATAAAGACCTCCTCACTGCACTCAAATTTGTCAGATCTCTTTAAAGGAACTAAATATTGATTATACTCATATATCTTCCTTTTACCACCAACAGTCTTCTTGGTCTTCTTTTTATAGCATTTAACAGCTGATTTTATTACCTTTACCATTAAAACTGCTCCCGTTGTAATTTACTAATTGAAATTCTGTTTTTGATATTATCATGAAATCATTTGTTTACGGTAAATCAAATTCTAATGTAGAACAAGGTTATATTGAATGAACCTTCTTTTATCCTTTTTGAAAATTATCAGATCAAATTTATTTTTATAATTCAATACCAAAAATTAATTATTAGATTCAAAAATGTTACATGAGTATTGAAAACAATTACACTCAAAATGAGAATTAAAGGCCAAAATATAAATTCAAAATCAGCAATTGAACCTAATCTAACCCATATCTCATCATTAATAGATTTTTGGGCCATATAAAGATAATAAAAACTGTAAAAAAAGAATATAATTAATGAAAGTGTTAGCAATGGAATAATTTTAAGATAAACCGCGATTACTAACGGTACAAATGCAGCGAAATTTAGAAAATGTAGTAATTTGATTGCATTTTTTTTTCCAAGTATTACTGGTAATGTTTTCAACCCCTCCTTTGAATCTGTTAAAGAGTCCTTTAAATCGAAAAAAATTGCATTTATCATTCCTTTCATGTTTATAAAAACGAATACAACTATAAATGGTAGTGATAGCGTCAGAGAAAACTGTAGTGGAACAAAAAGTGTGCCGCCCAATGACCATGTGAGTACTGTGTATATGTTTTTGAATATTGGAATTCTTTTGGTTAACCCTTTCAATACAGTTGCATATAAAAGTCCACCTAAGGTTATTAAAACTATAAAAAGTATGAGTTTATAGTTAGAAAAAATAACTAATAGAGATACAAGCAACAAACAATAAAATATCATAATTAGGGGGTAATATTTTTTTTTCTTTTGAAGATGAGAATATCTTGCTGAGTTGGATTCAACATCTTTATCAAGATCGCTCATATAATCATAGCTGTAAACTATTAATGGTATTAAATAGGATATGATCAATAAAGGAAGGTTAATATGAGAATGAGTGATAATTGAAGTTGTTAAAATCAGTGCGGGTGCACCTAAAGCCGTTAAATATCCGCCGTGAATAACTTCTTTAAAAATTAGGTTGAAGTAATCATTATATGAATTTTTCAAATACATATTTAAAACCATAAGCCCCCCGGAACTACATCATGTATGATATGTATGGATTTATCATATATGTAAGAGTATTTTATGATTATTAATAGTTTTTAGACAATATCTGGATTATGTAGTTAATATACCTATTTATTTTAATGATAAATTATAATAAAAAGTTACATACTGGGAAAAAGATTTATTTGTAGATGTATAAACTACATACACTGTCGGAGTAAAAAATATGAACATATTTTCATATATATCATTAACAGCTTTCTTCTTGTGTTTCTTCTTAGGTAATTTCATCTATCATAAGAACACTAAAAGCCAGCTGAACATAATGATAGCTGTACTCTGCATATTAGTAGGATTCCTTGCATTTGCAGAGTTTCAGTACAGACAAACCTCGGATTTTCAAACAGCCTATCTATGGCTTAAAATAAGCGGATTATGGCCCATAGTACCCGCAATCCTTCTTCATATCTCCCTAATTTTCACTGGAAAAAAAGATATTCTAAAGAATAAATTAACATATTTCTTGATATACGCACCAGCATTGATCATTGCGTTCTATGCAGTTGATACAAATTTGTTGTTAGAGGGAATTATAAAGGAATACTGGGGTTGGACATACGTATTTCCAAAAAACTCTTTACTTTTTATTATAATGAGTTTCTGGACACTTCTCTGTGCCATTTTAGCTGGGGGGATTTGTTTCTTGTATTATTTAAAAAACGAGAACATGAAAAAACTCCAGACAAAGTATATAATTGTTGGACTTTACCTACCACTTTTGATTAGTATGTTCAGTGATGTTTTGCTTCCAAACATGTCAATAAGGATACCTGAAACAACAATGGTGATGTCTACCGTAGGTATAGGTTTCATAAGTTATGGAGTCTGGAAGTACAGATTCCCCGCTTTAACAGCAGCAGTTGCTGCAGATGAGATAGTTTCTACCATGTCGAACTTTCTAATAATGCTTGACTATGATAAAAAAATTGTAACTATTAACAATGCAACTACAGAGCTCTTGGGCTATACAAAGGAAGAAATAATAGGAAAACCTATAGAATACCTCTTTGCAGATCAATCTCAAGATAATAATAAAAAATTATTCAATACCGATTCCGAATCGATAATAAACTTTGAAACTAGTTTGAAATCGAAATATAATGAATTTATACCGGTTTTACTCTCCAAATCAGTGATCAAAAATGAAAACGGTAATATAATAGGAATTATTTGTATTGGAAACAACATTGTGGAAATTAAAGATGCAAAAGACAAGATAAAAGCTTCTCTAGAAGAAAAAGAATTATTACTTAGAGAAATACATCATCGTGTTAAAAATAACCTACAGATCATCTTAAGCCTGATAAATCTCCAGTCAAATGGCATCAAAAACCAGGAAGACCTTGAAATTTTTAGAGAAAGCCAGAGCAGAGTTAAATCAATGGCCATCATACATGAAAAACTCTATCAATCTGCAGACTTCGCAAGTATTAATTTTGAAGAATACATAAAGAGTTTAGTTAGCTATCTCCTTTCATATTACTCTACAGATTCTATACAGGCCAAAATTGATGTAGAGAATGATATTGTGCTTAACATGGATACTGCTGTACCTTGCGGGCTTATTATTAACGAACTGGTTACTAATTCTATAAAATTTGCATTCACAGGGAGGGCTGCTGGAAAAATTTATATCAAACTTCATTCTGTAGATGGATTTTTCACCCTGATTGTTGGTGATAATGGAATTGGTCTGCCTCCAGGAGTAGATATTGAAAATCCTCAAAAATTGGGTTTACAGCTGGTAAATACATTAACTGATCAGTTGGAAGGAAAAATTGATTTTAATGGAGAAGATGGCACAGAATTTAAAATTAAATTCAAGGAACAAATATACAAAAATAGGTATTAATAATAAATCATATCAGAAATATTCCTTAATCCAATTTTCCATCGAGATCATCCGCAATTTTATTCCACTTTTTTACTCTATCCTCTAAATTATCTTCTTTTACAGGAATCTGCTTTTCTATTAGATTTTCAAGATTTTTAAGGAAATCTGGATCTTCTCTAATTTTTAGACATGTTGTTATCTCGGTAATGGCCTTTTGTACCACAAATTCCACTGCGTATTTACAGAATTGGTTTGGTCTAAACTGGTATTCATTCTCATCTTTTATTAAAATAGGGAATGCCCGACATACAGTAGGTCTTTCATTGTATATATCGCATTTCTTTGTTTTTCTAATAAAATGTTCGCAGGGACGATCTTCCTCAAATTTATAGCCCCCTTCAAAGGGCACAATTTCTGCCGTAACAATTTTATCAGAATTTTCATATGATTCATATTCCTTTTTCGTGATATAAATAGGTGAACAGTTTTCACAGCACCAACCACATCTGTTACAATAATCCAACCTTAAAGCAGCTACAAGTGACCCTTCTGTAAAGGCTATGGAAGAAAAATGTATAATTTCTTTAATATCCTTCCGTTCAACGTCATTCAACAGACGTGATTTCTTTAATATTTTTTTAACCCTCTTGGAAACCGTCCTCTCAAATATAAATATTTCAGATGTAAGTTCGGGTTGGTTTTTTGTTAATTCTTCGTACTGATTGAAAATGGAATCAATATATTCTCTTTTGTGTAACTCTTCCAACAACATTTGTTCACCCTGAATTCCAAAAAATATTTCTTGTATAGTAATTTTTTTTTATCAGATATAAACAATTAGTACAAAAAAAATAAAGTTATCAGACCCAGTTGAATATGTTTTGATAAGAAAAAATTAAGAATTGAAAGCATAAGCACATATTATCCTTCAATTTTCAATTTCATCCAGAAATTGAATTATTTTTTAAATTAAATTACAGAAATCCTTTTTATCTATCTAGTAATAAATACTTACTAAAAGAAAGATGATTTATTTACATCAGATTTTGTTCCTTCTTACTGAATAGTGTAGCAGATAAAGTTATGGTTATTAAAGCAAAACCAACTACCACAATCGTACTAACATAAAGCGGAAGAGCACCGTAGCCTAATATGACTTGTCTAAGTGCATCTACTCCGTATGTTAGTGGATCGAGATAAACTGCTACCTGAAGGGAGGATGGAAGTCCTGTAACAGGGAACAGAGCCCCGCTCAATAAAAACATTGGTAGAACAATGAAGCTCATTATGAGGTTAAAACCTTCCATACTCTCTGTAAAGATAGCTATTAATAGTCCAACTCCCCCCAGTCCAACTGATATGGGAATCATTAAGAGGAATGATGCAACAAAGATTACTGGAGTCATATGAACTCCAACAACGAATGAGAGTAAAAGTAGAATCACTCCCTGAATTATTGCAGCTGTCCCAATTCCTAATACCTTACCAAAAACAATTGATGGACGACTTACTGGAGCAACCATAATCTCCTTTAGAAAACCATACTGCCTGTCCATGATAACTGACACACCAGAGAATATGGCTGTAAACAGTATTGTCTGACCAATTATCCCCGGGAATATAAATGCCTTGTAACCGCCAGCAATATTGCCAAATCTTATTGCCGAACCTAGACCCGTTCCAAATATTAAAAGCCATAACAATGGCGTAACAACTGAGGATAGTATACGTGAACGGTATCTGACGTATCTTTTCGCTTCTCTGAACCATATAGTGTATATTCCTTCCCATTCAGCCATTTTACTTTGCCCCCTCAATGATGCGTGACCCTGTGTAATTTATGAAAACATCCTCTAGATTGGGGTGATCCAGTTCAATGGAGTTCACCATGATGTTATTCTTGTTTGCAAAATTAACTAGTGTAGCTACTAAGTTTTCCCCACTTTCAACCATCATTTTGATCTCTGAATCAACAGTCATTATGTTTTTGATGAAATCCAGTTTTTCAGCTTCTTTTATGAATTTTTCCTGATCATCAACCTTCATGGTGATAATATCTGCCTTCAACTCCCGTTTAAGATTTTTTGGAGAATCAGATTTTATTATATGCCCTCTGTTGATGATTGCTACTTCATCACAGAGTTTGTCAGCTTCTTCCATATAATGAGTAGACATTAAAACAGTGATATCCTCTTTTTGGTTTAATTTCTGTATATATTCCCAAATATTCTCCCTAGTCTGAGGATCTAATCCTAATGTTGGTTCATCTAGGAAAAGGATCTTGGGATGGTGTATCAGACCCCTTCCAATTTCCAGTCTCCGCTTCATACCACCAGAATACGTCTTGGTGAATTCATCTGCTTTATCTCCAAGAGCTATAAGATCTAGAACTTCCTCAATTCTTTCTTTTCTCAATTCGTTAGGAACACCATATAATGCAGCATGCATTTCTAAATGTTCTCTGCCTGTTAGAATATCATCTAAGGCTCTGGACTGAAAAACAACTCCTATTGATTTTCTTACTTCTTTAGAATTTTTCATAACATCGTATCCATTTACTGTGGCACTCCCAGATGATGGATGAAGAATTGTACACAACATCGAAATTAAAGTAGTTTTACCTGCACCGTTAGGACCTAAAATACCGTAAACACTGTTTCTTGGAATTTTAAGATTAATCTTATCAACAGCTGTAAAATCACCATATATCTTGCTAATATCATTAGTTTCAATTATGTAGTCCATTATGGCACCTTCAAATAAGTTTTTTTCATTTAACAAACAATTTTTATTTAACCGTGCATAAATTATTTTTGATTTGAAAGTAATATATAATATTATACTAATTGCTAACAAAAATTAACCCCAAAATAGTCTTAAACATTGATAAGAGTATTTCAATCAACTTAAAGAGAACAACATGTTTTAAGCTTTAAAATTGATCAAAGGTGATAATTGTGATGTTTGAAATCGTGAAGTCTGAAGGTATAGCACATAAATCTTATTTTATTGGTTCGAATGGAAAAGCAGCAGTTATTGATCCCCGGAGAGATTGTGATATCTATACAGAAATTGCTGAACATAACAATATGGAGATAGAATATATATTTGAAACCCACAGGAACGAAGATTACACCATAGGCTCCCTTGAACTTAAAGAGATTGTTGGAGCAGATATATTCCATGGTGAAGGCGTTGATTTTGAGTATGGCAATTATGTATGTGAAGGAGATAAATTTCAGATCGGATCTCTAGTTTTAGAGATAATAGAAACACCAGGACATACCGATGAAAGCATTTCAATATTGGTGATGGATCGGGACGTTTCAGACGATATTTATATGATATTTACGGGAGATAGCCTTTTTGCCGGAGAAATTGGAAGATGCGACCTTTATGGTGAAGTAAACAAAAGAAAAATGGCAGAAGCCATGTACATGAGTATATTCAAGAAGATACTTCTTTTAGAGGATAACGTGATAGTATGCCCTGCACACGGCTCTGGATCAATATGCGGAGCAGAAATTCGGGAACAGGAGTTAACAACTTTAGGTTACGAGAAAAAAACTAACCCTCAACTGAAAAAGGATAAAATGGGATTCATTGAAGCTAAAATTAATGAAAAACTTTATACTCCGCCCTATTTCAAAAAAATGGAAAAAAACAACTTAGAAGGACCGCCTCTTATTTGTAAACTTCCTTATCTGAAACCTTTAAGCATGCATGAAGTTAAAGACTGTATGGCAAGGGATGCTCAGGTTGTAGATGTAAGAGAACCAACTGCCTTTGCAGGCGGGCACATACCAAACACTCTCAATATATGGAAAAATGGTCTTCCTGCATACGCTGGTTGGTTTTTAAATTATGAAGAGCCCATTATAATAGTTGATGATAACAATGATAATATTGATGAGCTTAGAAGGTATTTGGTTAGGTTAGGATACGACAACATTTACGGATACCTCTCCGGAGGTTTTCCTGTGTGGTTTAAGGGTTCAGGAGACTTTGAAACAGTTAATACTTGGTCAGTCCATGATTTACTCCCAAATATGGGTAAAAAATCGCTTTTTCTTCTTGATGTTAGAAAAGAAAATGAATGGATAAAAGAGCGTATAGACGGATCCCATAATATATACATAGGACTGCTGAAAGACAATCTCGAAAAAGTTCCTAAAGATAAGCATGTAGTTGTTTCCTGTGATACTGGATATAAAGCTAGTATTGGAACTTCTATTTTACAAATGAAAGGTTATAATAATGTTACCAATATTCTTGGCAGTATGATATCATGGAAAAAAGCTGGTTACCCTGTTGTAAAGGGTAATTTAAAGTAGTTAAACTTGGAATATTTAATAACGTACTAAAAAGGTGATCTAAAATGGATATCCATAAAGTTCCTTTGATGAGTAAAGAAGAGTATGATGAATTAATAAAAGAAAGTTATGTGAGCAGAATATGTTTCAAAGGAAAATATCCTTACATTGCTCCTTTTATGTATGTTTTTGATGATCAATACCTTTATTTTTTGTCGACCAAGTATGGTAAGAAGATTCAAAGGTTTCAAGCTAACCCAAAGGTTGCAGTTGAAATAGAAAAATACAAAGATGACCTTTCTGAGTATCGTTTTGTTACATTACAGGGCCGTATATACCAGGTAGAAGATAATAATGAAAAATTAGATGTTAGGAAACTTTTCGTTGATCTAATAAAGAAAAAGTCTTTATCAAGAAATATACTTGCTGCTTTGGGCCATTCCCCTGATGATGAGCTCGAATCAATTATAAATGAAGAAAGATCCTTCGTATGGAAGTTGGTAGATGTTAAAAATATTATCGGAATAAAAACTTCGTGAAACTAAAAATTATTTATTAAAAAGCGAATTGATAATAGTAGATTAAAAATATAGGTGTAAAAATGGAAAATTACAATTTTAAAGAAATTCCAAGGCTCATTGTATCAATTTTAATTACCTTGGTGATAGGATCCTTAGGATCGTTCGTAACCATATCACAGATTCCAACGTGGTATTCTGCGCTATCTAAACCCTCATGGTCACCTCCAAACTGGTTATTTGGCCCAGTATGGACCATATTATACATATTAATGGGATTAGCATTATTCCTTGTGTGGCGTGAAGGTTTAGATAGGAGAGATGTTAGATTTTCAATTTTAATATTCGCTGTTCAACTAATGCTTAACCTGCTTTGGTCAATAGTTTTCTTTAGCTACCACGCATTATTTGGTAGTTTCATCGTGATAATGTTACTCTGGTTAGCAATACTAGCAAACATCATAGCATTTTCTATTATCTCAAGAACAGCAGGGCTCCTTCTAGTGCCTTACATAGTATGGGTAAGTATAGCAAGCTATTTAAACTACAGTGTGTACATTTTAAATCATTAATTCTGTGATTATGGGGTTTTTTCCCAATTTTTATTTTTTTTTATCTCTTTTGCTACAAATGAAAAATAAAGATGATAATTGAATAATAATTGAACGTCTTTTATTCAAAAATTTAATTTTTATAAACCCTTCGATTCCAATCCAGATTAATCATTAAATCTTTTTTGAACCTTTTCACTTTTTAATTCTCTTAATGCATCAGATGCTATCCATCTTGCACTTTTAGAATCAATCTTATGAATTTCCTCAGCTATTTCTATGGCTCTTCGGTTTAGATGTATATTTTTTTTCCCAATATGCCTCAAAGCCCAATTTACAGATTTTTTAACATAATTGCGATTGTCAATGGATTCTTCGATTATTAAAGAAAATAATTGCTCAAATCTGTCATCTGGTGCTTGTTTATCATGCACTGCTAATACTGCTATTAAAGTAAATGCAGCTCTTTTTACGAATTCATGTTCATTTCTACTCCATTCAAAGATCTTTTTGTATGCAAATGGAGTTTTACGAAATAAGTTCATACAACACTGATCACAAACATCCCATGAGTCAAAATCCAAAACCCATTTTTCCATTTGGGCTTCTGTAACCTTTTCAGGATCATCTATTAGGCTTGCCAGTATTCTAGTTTCCCCATATCCTGCATTCCATAATTTTTCTGCTAGTTCATGATTTTTACCAGTGTTCTTAGCGATACGTCGTAATTCTGGCATTCTAACCCCATATCTTTTCATATGATTTATTCCAAATCTCGCCATACCCTCGACATCTTCAGGGTTGGATAATTCTTCCAGTTCCTTTATTATTACTTCAAAACCCATAATAATCACTTTATTAAAATTAACTCCTTTAAAAATTTTTAAATGTTTAATTCAATCACTCGATGAAAAACATTTTATTTTAATATTCTTTTCCAATAACATTTAGGTATTATTTCAAGTTTATCGAATATATAATACATCTATCTCTTCAATTACTGTTTATCTGCCATATAACCCCTTCCTACAGTTACAGGAGGTATTATGAGATAAGTAAGACCGATATCCATCATATAATTTGTAGAACTCATCTGCATTGGACTCGATGGCATTAAAAGTATTAAATCTATTAAAATGCTAATCAAAAACCAGCTGCCTCCTATAATAATGCCTTCTTTTAAAAAATTTGTATTAACATCTTTGAAGTAAGCTGCTGAAAGAATAACAACGGTTAATGCTATTACAACAGGCATTATAGATTCAAAAAGAGGGTTAAAGGATATTTTTAGCGGATATATTATCAAAGACACGATAAATGGAATTAACCACATTACCAAACCAAATCCGACTATTTTTATTATATGATTCAAGTTTCACATTAAGATTCTTTCAAAATTTTTTTTTACCAGAAATAAATTTTTCATTATAAAATTTATTTTTGTTCTATGGGCTGCCTTATAACTGTTTTAAGTCTTTCTGGTTTGGTTCTTCGAACGTCACTGATATATATCTCGTGGTGTTTATCACGTATTTTGTATCCACTTTTTTCTATGAAATCGTGCAATTTTTCAACTGTTGGTACTTCAGCTGCCCCGTAAGGTCCAAGATGCATTATCTGGGCCGATAATCTCTCGCTAAATTTTTTAAATTTTACTTTTGATAATGATTCTGGATTCTTTTTGGTTTCAACTTCTTCCATTGCTTTTTCTATCAAGCCTTTGTTAATGAACTCAGGCTGCATTATCATTGCAGTCCATTTCCACGATCCTTTATCTTCGATGCTGAATTCTTTCATATCTTCAACCCACCAGAGGCCTTCAAGAGGCATTACAACATAATCTTGATTATTTTCTTTTTTTGATAAGAACTTGGCCTTAAATGATACAGGAAACAATGCTTCCATTGCATTTTTATACTCTTGGGATGCGTTTGGATCGCCCTTTCCATCTACCATCAAGAAGTTCATCCTTTGTACGTCTACAACTGAAACTTGTTTATCTGAAGGGTAATATAAATCCTTTTTTTCCTTTTTAAAGTCGTATTTTACCATTTTAACACCAATTTTTATATATATTGATTAGTTTATATTTTACATTTATCATAGTTACAATAACATTATATTCCTTCTACTCTTTAATTCAATATTGAGCTAAGGTAGTTAATTCGTTTAAGAGTTAAAATCACCAAAATTTCCAGAATATATGTAAAGAAAAAACAATAAAAGTTTATGGACAAAAAATGGATAATCTCTCAAAGTTATGAATTGATTAGATAATTTATTGGCCATGTGTAGCATATCCTAATTCACAACGATTCTTTAGACTTGCCATTTAAAAGGAAATAATTATAACTTTGGTTAGATTTATATTATATGAATATTAAGGAGATTCCATATGAAATTAAATATATCTAACAAGAGATTGATTTTAATAATCATCTTAGCACTGATCATTGGAGGATTAGCATATTTTGCTTATTATGTTTCTGATATTTCTCATGCAGATGATACAGCCTTATCAGCACTATCTTCAAATGGATCTTACACTGTTATGGACACATCTAATTACATAACCTTTACGCCTATCTCCAATAAGAGTTCTACGGGAATAATATTTTATCCTGGAGCTAAAATTCAACCCGAAGCCTACTCTGTTATAGCTTCTAAACTTGCAACAAATGGTTATACTACTATAATTGTAAAAATGCCATTTAACTTAGCAATTTTTGGTGAGAACAAAGCTAATGATGTAATAGCTGAACACAAAGAAATTAGCAAATGGGTGATTGCAGGCCATTCACTAGGCGGTGTTTTCGCTTCGGACTATGCTGTAAACCATCAGGATGAAATTAAAGGAGTTATATACTTAGCAGCCTATCCAAATACAAATGCTTCAAATGCTACATTTAAAGCATTATCTATCAGAGGATCAGTTGACGGACTAGCTACCAGTAAAGACATTTCGGATAACCTCAATAAATTTCCAGTAAATACTACATTCATAACAATAAATGGGGGTAACCATGCCAACTTTGGTAATTACGGTATGCAGGTCGGGGACAACAATAGCACTATAATTAAACAGGAACAACAGAACATGACCGTTGATTATATTCTCGAATTTCTTAAAACTCTTTAAAAATTAAATAAAATCCATTTCTATTTTAATTTTTTTTGTCTATTATTTATACTAGTTTATATTTTAATATTTACGAATAATTCTGTTGTATTGAAGTTTCAAAGAAATTTCATAGATTTACTATGAATTGGCGTTTAATTTTCTTTTTAGAATTCAGAAAGTGGAAAAACATTTAATTCTAGTTGAACAATAATATAATCAACAGAAATTTATGGGGGTTATACATGGATAGAGATCAATACTTGTTACCGGGCATAATTGTACTGGTTGTTCTTGTAGTTTTGGTAATAGCATTAGCTTACTCAGGAAACAACACATTCAAAATGGGAACTGTATCATTCGAATATCCCAGCTCCTGGTCACAGGAGAATGTTGTTGGAAATTTCAGTAGTAGTGCATTATACTCTCAAGTGACATTAACAGCAAATTATGCAGATTCTAATGGAGTATATCAACCTGCTTATATTATTATTCAAATGCAACAGAAGGCTAATGGTACATTGAACCTTCCAACTACCACCAGCATAGTTACTAATACATCTAACTCTTCGGTAGCATCAACACAAGTCAATAACATAACAGCAACTCAAGTAGGAAGTTTTGGAAGCAACATAGCTACAAAATATACCGTAATAGACAAAAACAATTTTTACTATGTTGTAACATACATTAGTCCATTATACGCTCTTAATCAGACTCAAACAGCCTATAGCAACCTTTTAAGTACATTGAAACTCAGTTGAACACCTAAATATTTCTTTTTTTCTTTATTAATTAATATTTAAATAGAAAAAATTCTTAATTTAATATTATATCATTATTAAATATTCTATTCTTATATTCATTGAACATTCTAAAAAATGAATATTTACTTCTACAACTTGATAATTATATTAAGATGCATTGTTTACGTTTAAGGATCAAATTTGGTACAGAATAACGATTGATTTCAATTTTATGATCATCTTAGCGAGCTGTGGATATGTATTCCTTTAGGTCTTGTAGTAGATTTAAACCTTTTAATAATAGTAATTACAGAAACAGCAGGTTAAAGGAAATAATAATAAATTTTATTCAAATAAAAAATAATTGAATTCAATTAATCTTTTATGATATAAACCATTTATATCCAGTTTCTTTATCCTCTCTGAATTAATTGGATTTGATCGAAACATTTAATAGTATTATAAGCAAACTTTCTTTAAAGAGATAAAAGGTTATGAATTGATTTATGTATTGATTTTAGAATAAATTAACATGGCACAATTAACGTCATATAACGGTGTTTTAGAAGGTGTTGTAATTGGAGAAGATAAAAGTAGCGATAATCGGTATTGGTAATTGTGCAAGCTCACTAATACAAGGAATCTATTATTATAAAGATAAAAATCCAAATGAAGCTATTGGGTTGATGCATTGGGATATAGGAGGTTACACTCCTTCGGATATTGATATTGTGGCTGCTATAGATATTGATAGTAGAAAAGTTGGTAAGGATGTAAGCGAAGCCATATTTGAAAAACCTAACTGTACTCAAATATTCTGTAATGAAATACCAAATATGGGCGTTAAAGTTGTAATGGGTCAAATATTAGATGGTGTGGCGCCACATATGGCAGATCACAAGAATGATTACACATTCATAATCTCGGATGAAAAAGAAAATGATCAAACAGAATTGGTGAAGATATTAAAAGATAGTGGGGCTGAGGTTTTACTGAATTATCTTCCAGTCGGTTCTGAAAATGCAACTAAGTTCTATGCACAGTGCGCACTTGAAGCAGGTATTGCATTTGTAAACAACATGCCGGTTTTCATTGTAAGTAACCCAGAATGGGCAGTTAAATTTGAAGAAAAAGGAATACCAATTGTTGGAGACGATATTAAAGCACAAATAGGTGCTACAATAACACACAGAACCCTTGCAAATCTATTTCGTGAAAGGGGAGTAAAACTCGAACGCACTTATCAATTGAATACTGGGGGCAATACAGACTTTTTGAACATGCTCAACCGCAGCAGGCTGGATTCGAAAAAAGAGTCCAAAACTGAAGCTGTTCAATCGGTTCTTGCTGAGAGGCTTGATGATGAAAATATCCACATAGGACCCAGTGACTACGTTACCTGGCAAAAGGACAACAAAATATGCTTCCTAAGAATGGAAGGTAAGACCTTTGGAGACGTTCCCATGAACATAGAACTCAGATTAAGTGTTGAAGACTCTCCAAACTCTGCAGGATGCGTTATTGATGCCATTAGATGCTGTAAATTAGCCATTGAAAGAGGTGTTGGTGGGCAATTAAAATCAATTTCAGCCTACACAATGAAGCATCCACCAGAACAGTATACTGACGATATTGCCAGAGAAATGGTTGAAGATTTCATTGCAGGAAAAAGGGAAAGATAAAAGCAACCTAAATATATATTATTCTATTGATTATTTCTAGATTCCATTAAATTCTTTTTATTTTATTAATTTTTAACAAAAAACAATTCCAGATGGAATATAATAATAGTGATCAAATGGAATTTCTTAAACCCCCTCAAAATAAATTATTGGTTATTATACCAGCGATATCAATGTTCTTAATTACTTTAGTTACAACTTTAAACCATAGCTGGCCTATGAGCTGGGATGTTATATATCATGTACTATATGCAAAGGTCTATACACAATATGGATTTGTACTTGTTAATCCGCTTTTAAACTATCCTATAGGACAAAAAATAGGGTATCCTCCTTTATTTCATTTTTTAATAGCATCATTAGGAACCTTATTTAGAGTAGATTACTTTGAGATTGCAAGGGCACTCCAACCTTTCCTTGCATTTTTTGTGATTTTGTCAGTTACGATTGTTGCAAAAAAATTTTATGGTACTATTGCTGGCTTATCTGCTGGATTTCTAATGATATCCAGTACCGTAATTTACAGAATAATGCTGCCCGTTCCTGAAAACCTCGCTCTTATCTTTTTACCCCTTGCTGCATATCTATACTATGTATCTGTTAAGGAAAAAAACATTAGATACGCACTTATTTCAGGAATTTTGATGCTTATAATAGCTGCTACACATCAAGCCGCACTTTTATGTTTAATTTTAGTAATTACCGGTTTCACCATCATAGAATTAGTAATATACCGAAATAAAAGTGTATTAAAAAATTATGGTGCATTTCTACTGTCCTTGTTAGTTCTGATAGCAATAGCTGTTGTTGCTATTTTAATTTTCAAACCAACACTATTACAAAGTATATTCAGTCTAGGAGTAACAGCTGTTTTAGGTTTTGGTACTTCATTGAACTACAATCAGCCTTTAAGTGTGATTAAATATCTAAGGAACTTTGGTTTACTACTAACTGTATTTTCTTTGTTAGGAGCTATAATTGCGGTCAAGATGAGGCGAAAAAAAGATATTTACATATTTACATGGATAATAATTATGCTTTTATTGAGTAAGGCATATTATTTTGGAATTAATGTATTATCTTCAAGGGTTCTAATTTATATTGTCATTCCTCTTTCAATCCTTGGTGGATTCGGTGTGAGTCAAGCTTATTACAGATTAAAAGATCACAAGAGATTTTCATCTAAAAGGTTCAGATCTGCATTTTTAATATGTATGTTCTCATTGTCACTATTATTTGGAGTTTTAAATATTTCAGATCCTAATATGGGAACATATTCAGCCAACACCATATTTGGATCTGTGCAAATAGCGCCCCCTAGTTCGTCAGAGGTGGAATTAGCAAACTGGTTTAAATTAAATGGTGATAAAAATAAATCTATTTCAATTTCAAATCTTTATACTGGTGTTTTCATTGCGACAGAAGCAGAAATGCCCATTAATTATGAGTTCGCGAATATAAACAATGAAACTCCCAGATCATATTTTGAGGCTAACAATATAGGTTACATTGTATACGATAAGCGTTTGGTACTTCCACCAGATTATAATACTTTAAATAGATATCAAGCTAATTCTGAAATGTATCCTCTGTTCTATTATAATAAGATACTATATCAAAACGTTGACAAATTGAAACCAGACTTTACAAAAGTTGTGTATGAAAATAAAGATTTTATCGTCTGTGAAGTGTAATAAACAAATAATTTAACTTATAAACTCTCAAAAAAGTATTTAATAATTTCATATGAATTTCAAGAATAATCAGATTATTGACATAATATAAATTTATGAATCCTTTAATGAATTTCAAAAGTCAATGCGAATTTTAATTAAGAATAATTAATAATTCAAATAGTTAAAATTGAGAAATATATAAGGAAGTATGGACTATTTATATAAAGACATTGAACTAAATTCCAAGCTTACTGTGAGGGTCAAAATGAAAAGGATAAAGATCATTGAAACTGCATTTCGNNGGTGCAACCTTTGATACATGTATACGATACCTAAATGAAGATCCATGGGAACGCCTTGTTGAACTCAAAGATGTAGTGAAAAGAACCCCACTACAAATGCTGCTTCGAGGACAGAACCTCGTTGGATACAAGCATTATCCAGACGATATCGTAAGAAATTTTGTTGAAAAATCTTATGAAAATGGTATTGATGTTTTCAGGATATTTGATGCGCTTAACGACATTAGAAACATGGAACTTTCCATAAAAGTCGCAAAAGAACAAGGAGCCCATGTTCAAGGAACTATAAGCTACACCACAAGTCCAGCCCATACATTAGAAAAATATGTGGAATTTGCAAAAGAACTAGAATTACTTGGATGCGATTCTGTCGCTATCAAAGATATGGCCGGACTAATATCCCCTCATGACACTTATAAAATCGTAAAGACATTAAAAGAGGAAACAGATCTCCTTATAAACCTACATTGTCATTGCACCAGCGGAATGACACCGATGAGTTATTATGCTGCATGCCAAGCAGGTGTGGACATTCTTGACACCGCAATATCTCCGCTTTCTTGGGGAGCATCACAACCCCCTACAGAAAGCATGGTTGCAGCGCTTGAAGATACTCCCTATGCTACTGGACTTGATTTAAATCTTTTAAGTGAGATCAAAAAGTATTTTGAAGGAATTAGAAAGAAATACAGTAGTCTGATAGACCCCATATCAGAAAAAGTCGATACAGATGTACTGCTCTATCAAATACCCGGGGGAATGCTTTCTAACTTTGTATCTCAACTCAAGGAACAAAACGCACTTGACCGATACGAAGAGGTTCTTAAAGAAGTGCCGAAAGTCCGTGAAGAATTGGGATATCCTCCTCTCGTAACTCCAACAAGCCAGATAGTAGGTATTCAAGCCGTTATGAATGTACTTGGCGGTGAGAGATACAAAAATGTTTCAAAAGAAGTTAAAGATTATATCAAGGGATACTATGGAAGGCCCCCGGCACCTGTAAACAGAACTGTTGCATTAAAAATAATAGGAAACGCTGAAGTAATAGATTCCAGACCTGCAGACCTTCTTGAACCCGAACTGGATAAATTCCGTGCTGAAGGAGAAAAAATGGGGATTATTAAAAAGGATGAAGATGTGTTGACATATGCACTATACCCTGCTGTAGCGCCCAAATTTCTAAGGGGCGAAGTTATTGAAGAACCTCTCGAAAAACCCAATGAAGTTGAAAGTGCCGAATTATCATCAATTCCAACTGAATACAATGTCGAAGTTGATGGTGAACTTTTCGATGTCAAGGTTGTTCCCACAGGATTCATTGAAATAGGATCTGAAAGTGTAAAAGCTCCAAATGGACCTGTTGAGGGCGGTGTAACCTCAAGTATGCAAGGTATGATTCTGAAGTTAAAAGTTGCCAAAGGAGACAAGGTAAATAAAGGAGACATTGTTGCAGTACTGGAAGCCATGAAAATGGAGAATGATATCCATGCACCAGATTCGGGAACAGTTCAAGAGATCTTCATTGAAGAAGGAGATACTGTAGGTACAGGTGAAACCCTGATGATAATAAAATAAAATTTTTACTAATAAATCTTTTCTATTTCTTTTATTCATTTTTACTATTTAACCTTCAAAAGAACCCAAACACACTTAGAACACAATTGTTTGAAATAAAACTATTCTGAACATTTGTGAATATTCAAAAAAAATAATATAACATTATTCTTGAAATCTCTACATTATCATCAATTGGGAAAGATAACAAATATACTACATTTATTATTCGGGCTATACTTTTTTTAGTTATCTTCAGTTTAATATAATAAATTTATCGAATAGTATAATCGTTATCCCTATTTATCCATGTAAAAGGTTTTATCCTCAATATTCGCCTTTTTAAAAGCCCTTTTTCGCCGCATGCAAGATTCACAAACACCACAATGTGCTTCAAATCCTTTGTAACATGANNTAACTCAAATTTAATGGCGCTCCAATATCATTTCCGAACTTGACTATTTCTTTTTTGTTCATATTTATGAGGGGGGCTTCTATTTTTATTTCATCAAATGATCCAACCTTCAGTACATTGTTAAAAGCATTTAAAAATTCTTTAGAGTTATCAGGAAATGTTACAGCCTCTTCGAGATCCCAACCAACTATTATAATATCTGCACCCTCAGACTCAGCAAAAGAGTTTGCTATAGCTGTAAATACAATATTTCGTCCAGGAACCCACACTTTAATTGCCGTTTCAATTGAGCTATCCTTATCGTCCAGTTCTGTGATCGATGGTTCGGGTACCTCAGAATCTGAAGTAAGAGCAGATATTCCTAGTTCAGAAAGCCAAGGAAGTTCTATAACTGTATGCTCAGCTCCAATTTCTTTACATACCACCCGTGCTGATTTTATTTCCATATCAGCACTTCTCTGGCCATAGTTGAAAGTTAAAGCATGGATCTGATAATTTTCTTTGAAATTTGCTGTTGCAACTGTTGAATCCAATCCTCCTGAGAGTACTGATATTGCAATTTTTTTCTGTGGTTCCATTTTAAGCACCTTTCACAATAATAAATTTTAATGAATTGATATTACAAATATTTAGATTTTTCCATGAATGCTTCATTTGCTGCGTTCATAACATCTTTAAGAGATATTCCATTCTCTTCTGAAACTTTCCGAGCATCTTCATATTCTGGTTTGACACTTATTATTTCATTTCCAATCATTCCAACCTTAATCCGTATCTGCACCTTTTTTCCACTTATATCCACTTGAACTGGAATGATTTTTCTTGAAGTTATATTCCTGTGTACATATGGAATAACCCTAACTCCAAGAGTTCCTGTTTCCCTTATAATTACTTCTGAAAGAGTATCACAGTCCATTGGCTTTGCTATAACCCTTAAAAGGTAACCCGGCCTATTTTTCTTGGTTGTAGTTGGTATTACACTCACATCTCTTGCACCATACTGCAGAAGTACATTGAATATATGGCCCATAATTTCTCCAGTAACATTGTCAACATTAGTTTCCAATATCGAGACATGATCAGTTTCGATCTCCGGATTTCCATCTAATATTCTTAAAACATTAGGAAATTTGAGTTCCATTTTCCCTGCACCATATCCTATCTTCTTGTTGGTTAAAAGTGGATAATAGTTAGTGAATTTATTCACCATATTCACCAAAAGAGCTGCTCCAGTTGGTGTTGTAAGCTCTTTATTAACCGGCCCTCCAAAAACTGGAATATTTTTAAGGATTTCAATGGTTGCAGGTGCAGGTACACTAAGCATTCCGTGAATACTTTTAATTCTACCCCCACCAAGAGCCACAGGCATTCCATAGACCATTTTATTATCCATACCAAGTTTATGAAATGAGTATGCCGCCCCTATTACGTCCGCAACAGCGTCAGCTGCCCCCACCTCGTGGAAATGTATTTCTTCTAATGTTGTACCATGTACACAAGCTTCTGCTTCTGCTAAGGTATTGAAAACATTTTTAGAAAGATTCATAATGTCAGGTGTGATAGCAGAATGTTTAATCGATTCCAAAACTTCGATTAGCTCGGTGTATTTTATAGAAGCATTATCATGGCATTTTACATCAACAAAACTTGCTGAAATTCCTGATTTTCTAACTTTCCTTATCTCAACTTTTATATCACCAAAGTATGATGCATAATATTCCATAACATCTATTACAACTTCAGTTTTTAATCCATGATCAACTAGCGCTCCGATAACCATGTTGCCAGAAATTCCTGAATTTTGAGGGTCTATTATCACCGTCATTCTATCACATCAACATTTTTAAATAATTATTACTAAATTAAAATTTATTGTCCTTCATTCTAATCATCAACTCTCTCAATCTCTGCATCCCATATATCGGGGTTTTTAATAATGTAATTTCCAATTAAATCCTTACATTCATCAAGATCAAGGTTTAACAGTTCAATTCCATTCATTATTAAGTAATCTTCAGGACCTTCCAATGTTTCATTTTCACCCATAACCACTCTCGGAATTTTATATAGAATTATGGTTCCTGAACACATTTCACAAGGAGAAAGTGTAGTATAAAGGGTGCATTTTTTATATTCCACTCCTTTTAATCGACCTGCATTTTCAATACAATCCATTTCAGCATGCAAAATTGTTGAACTATTTTGTAAGAGCCTGTTATGACCCTTTCCTATAATATGTCCATTTTCAACAAGGACAGCCCCTATTGGAATTCCTCCCTCTTTTAAAGACTTCTTTGCCTCAATTATAGCCTCTTTAATGTATTGATAATCTTCCTTGGTCATTGTTTCTTCCATAAAATTATTCAAAACTTATACATTGATGAATAATATAAATTAGTTGGTATAAAAAATCATATTATAAATTAGGGAGTGTTTAAAATGGACTTAAAATCCTTTATGGTATTTATAATTGTAGCAGTGGTATTTTTCTACGTTGTAACCTACTTATTAAAATAAATAAATTAAATAATCAATTAGTGATCTATCAAATTTTTACTAATTAATATCCTAAGAAATTTTATTAATGCTAAGATTCAGGAACTAATCAACATTTTAATTTTAAATGTTCCATATCCAGTTTAATTTCCAAGTTAAATATCAAAAGAACTTTATCAACATAGGTGGTATACTTATTCCCCTAATTCTCTGTTGTTATTGTATAGTAACTAGATGCTCCACATTTATTGCAGTATACCTTAGCTTTGTTCTTATCTATCATTATTCTTTGCACAGCTTTTTCGCCACATTTAAAACATGGAACTTCCTTTTCAATCACCCATGGCTCTGCTTTTTCATCGGTATTTTTCTTGTTGTTGCCACCGTAACTAACAATTATTCTTCTAATTGGGACTTCTAATATGGTGTATTTTTCGCCTTCGAGTGCTTCTTGAACAGATTCAACAATTTTATCAACTTTGTCTTCATCTACAACACTGCAAACTAGTACTGCATCTTTGGCATAGTCCCTTATAAGACCTATAGTAGACTTTGGGTCTTCTTTAATTGAAAAACCTTTCCAATCTTGTGGAGACATACCTTTATACTCTAAAATATAAAATCCTGTAATTCCCGCATCTGTAAGCGCATTCATTGCCTTTCCCAAGTTCTCAATCTCAACAAAGACACGAAGATGTACCTTCATGTTATCACCTATAATATCTTTTTATAATAGTTATCTTAATTAATTTTCTGTTAATGAATTTAATTAAAAAATATCTGATTAAGATAAATTTGCAATAAGTAAGCCATAACTTTATAATTTAACATAGATTTTTAATATAAAAAAAATCTAAGTTTTAGTTCAATTTCAGTAATAAATCTGAAAGTTAGATACTAATTTGATAGATCTGTATTAAGCAAAATAAAAAAAAATTGGATTTTCAATTAATAAAGTAGAGTCGGATTGTCCTTTTCATTGATGATCTTTCTCCTTTCTTCAAGTGACTGGTTTAGAGTTTCAATGGATTCCATTATATCTTTATAGAGCATTTCAACCATATCTCTACTAAAGCTTTCTTTTATAACCATTCTTAAAACAGCTATGTCCTCTGCATTTGGAGGAAGTGTGTAGGCAGGTACTATCCATCCTTTTTGTCTGAGTTTTTCTGAGAGATGGAATGCATTAAATTCACAGTTTTGAAGTTTGACAGCTAGCAGAGGATACATAAGTTTTTTGTTGATGATTTCAAACTTGCCTGATCCTTTCAATTTGTAAGCAAGGAAACGAGCATTTTCCTGCATATTCTCCATTATCTCCTTGTATCCCTTCATTCCCAATCTTATAAGATTGTAATACTGAGCTATTATAGTGCTGCTACCCTTTGAGAAGTTAAGTGAGTAATTGGGCATGAGACCACCGAGATAATTTATATTAAATATAAGATCTTCAGGAAGGTCTGTTTTATCTTTAAATATTAACCATCCAATACCCGGATACACTAGCCCATATTTATGCCCGGACACATTGATGGACTTAACTTGTTCCAATCTGAAATCCCATAGAAGATCTGGGTAGAGGAATGGTAATACGAAACCTCCACTTGCACCATCGACATGTATGGGTATGTCCCATCCTTTAGTTTTTTTAATTTCTAATAAAGCATTATTTATCTCTTCAATTGGGTCCATTTGTCCTGTAAATGTTGTTCCAACAACTGCACCAACTGCAATGGTATTTTCATCAATCTCATTCACCACATCCTCAGCTGTTATGGTGTATATGTCCTCCTTTAGAGATATAAGTTTAAGTTCTACATCAAAATATCGAGCAAATTTCTCCCATACCGTATGCACATCTGCGCCCATTACAATATTGGGCTTGTCAGTTGATTTACCTTCTGCTTCCCTTCTTTTCCTCCATGTCCATTTGTGAGCTAAAAGACCTAACATAATAGATTCTGAAGAACCAATTGTGGCACTTCCAACTGAATGACAATCCTCAGGGACGTTGAAAAGTCTTGCAAGCATATTAACAACCCTATCCTGAATTACCTCAGTCTGAGGGTATTCATCGTTGTCAACATANNGGGTTTCCATCCAGATTTAGTTCATCGTGTATTATCTGGTAGGCTGCCCTTGCTGGCATACCTTCATCAGGTATCATATATTTCGGCACGCTTTTAGTAAAATAACGACTACCGTATGTTGTGGTGTGTTCCATTTCATGTTTTTCCATTTCATCCAAATTCTT
>PMMV01000077.1 GCA_003162115.1 Methanobacterium sp. | reverse complement strand
ATGCTCGATGCAATAGAAGCAAGTGCTTTAAAAATAGTTAAAGGTAAATAATTTACTTCATTAAATTTCGACATATTCTCAAAAGTTATTTTTTTTATTTGCCAATAGATGAATAAGTGATAGTTGATAAATCGATTCAGAACAAAGAAAAAGGTTATTGGTTGCATTATAATAGGTTGCTATAGATCATGATTCACATAAATAGGTTTGCATATAAATAAATGTGTTTAATCATATATACATACATTTATTTATATATTTTTCTAATTAGTATGTCATTTAGTCCTGCCTGCTGTTAATTTAGGTATATGGTATTTACACAGTAAATTCCATTATAACCTTTTTTTATATTTTAATTCTTTGAATGTAATTTTAAATTCTGTTCCGTGGCTTCTGTCGAGTTCTATTTCACCATCAATTTGACCAACTAAATTATTCACTAGTTGCAGGCCGAGTGTTTCTGGATTTTCTAGATTGATGTCTTCAGGTATTCCAATTCCATCATCGGCAATGCTGATTTCTATTTTTTCGGGTAAGGATTTGAGTTGGATGGTTATGTTTCCTTGTTTTTGGGTGAAGGCATATTTGACGCTGTTGGTGATTAATTCGTTAATTATGAGTCCTAGTGGTATAGCTGTGTCAATGTTAAGAAGGATGTCTTCAATATCCATTTGGGCTTTGATGGTTCCTTTTTTAATTCCGTAAGTGTATAATATGTCGTATACTAGTTTTTCGATGTATTTTTTGAAATTGATATCGGTGAAATTGGGTGATTGGTAGAGTTTGTCGTAAACTATGGCCATGCTTTTGACTCGACTTTCACTTTCTTTCAAAATATTCGCCAATTCCCCATCATTTACAGTAGATTCTTGTAGGTGGAGCAAACTAGCGATTATCTGGAGATTGTTTTTGACCCTGTGGTGAATCTCACGGAGAAGAGTTTCTTTTTCATCTAAAGATTTTCTGATTTTTATTTCGCCCTGTTTTAGTTTGGTGATGTCTTCAGATACACCTAGGAGATATTGAGGATTTCCTTCTTTGTCGAATATAGGAATTTTCTTGGTGTGTAATATTTTTTGACCTAAATCCTTGGTTTCAATGGTTTCTTCGAGTATATCTACTAATTTCTTGTTTTGAATGACTTCTCTATCTTTTTTGTGTGAAAAAATCAGCTTCATCTTTTGGGAAAAAATCATAGTCCGTTTTGCCAATTAATTCTTCTCGGGAATGCCCCATCAATTCTTCCCCTGCTTTGTTAACCATTTCAAAATTAAGTTTGTCAGCACTTTTAATAAAAATCATGTTTGGAATATTTTCAACAATATTTTTCAAAAAATCTTCACTTTCAAGAAGTTCATTTTTAGCTTTGTTTTGTTCGGTGACGTCTATCATCATTCCAGATATGATGTTATCTTCTAAATGTGCGCTGAGAAGGATGGTAATTGTTTCACCACCTTCTGAAACCGTTTCAACTTTCTGATGTCTGAACCTGCCAGTTTTTTGTAGTTTTTGAATGAGATTTTTGCGGTCTTTAGGATTTTTATAGATTTGTAGTGCTGTTTTGGTTTTCAATTCTTCAATACTTTCAAAATCAAACAGTTCAGCCATAGCATAGTTAGCAAAGATTATATCTCCCTTTAAATTGGTCTTATAAATTGCAACCATTGAGTTATTAACCAACTCACGATAGTTTTTTTCACTTTCTTTTAAAACTTTTTCCATCTGACTTTTGTAAAGTGCGAGTTCTATAGTATATTTCAGTTCATTAATATTGTAAGGTTTAATTATATATCCATAGGGTTCTGTGAGTTTAGCCATTTCAATTGTAGGATCTTCAGAATGAGCAGTTAAATAAATAATAGGTATATCAAGCTCTTTAATCTTAGAAGCAGCTTCAATACCATCACAATCTCCTTTAAGAAATATATCCATCAAGATAAGATCTGGCATTATTTCTAAAGCTTTATTTACAGCTTCTTCAGCAGTGGAAGCGACATATGGGACTTCATAACCTAAAAATTCTAATGTACGTTTGAGTTCCATAGCTTCTACGCTTTCATCCTCTACCAGTAAAATTTTAATATCTGACATTGTAATAACCAATCTATTATATGTTAATAACCCTATTTGTTTTCTATGTGAGAAAAGATAAAAAACGAAGATTATTGTAATAAATTACTAGTTAATTTAATTTTGTATTTGGAAGTAACCTTTAACTTAACCTGGACATTATGTTGTGGCATCATTAACATGCCTGTAGAGTGAACTTTTTAATATTTTAAAATAAAATAAGTATGCAACGGTAGTTAAAAAGATTTTCCAGTAATTATACAAATTAGTCGGTGATCTAATTTTTATTACTGAAAGATATTATAAGAACTATTGACTTTGAAATAGTATTTNNGTAAGAAAATCATCGAATTATGTTATTCATGCAATAAATATATTTTTTTACAATCCCTATCTAAAGTCTCTTAGGAATCAACATTAAAATTATGTGCAGTATTAAAATATTTCAGTAGTCTCACTCCTTCTGATGAAATGCTAAATTTGCCTGCCATATCTCAATACTTTTGAAATACACTTCTGTATTTCAAGTTCCACAAAATCACTATAATAATTCTGATTTCAACTTTGAATCCAGGATTATCATAAATAAAATA
>PMMV01000037.1 GCA_003162115.1 Methanobacterium sp. | reverse complement strand
TAGAGTGATATATGGACATTAATTAGTCCAGATACAATTTTTAGTGGGAGAGATGGGGGAAACAGGGTTTCAATAATATTACCTTGGGAGTGTGGATATACTATTGCTGTTTGCCTTCGGTGTCGGGCACAGTGAATGACGGTACCTGGGCCACCAACTCGGCGAGCTCGGGGTGCTCCTCGTAGTTTCGGGCTTGCAGCTTCGCGATCTTGTCGCCGAGCTCGGGATCATCGGAGTCCGTGATGTCGAAGGCCTCGAACCGGTCGATGAGCTCCATTCCATTCATTTCGGAGCGGACGTGCGCCGGATGTGTCAGGTACTCCCAGTACCCGTCGAGATCCTCGAGCACGTACACGGCACCCCATTCGAACTCTCCTCCGAGGTCGGGGCCCACGACGTACGACTGCACGGCAGGGTTGGCTTCCCCCGCCTGGCGAAGCAGGTCGAGACCTGCTCGGCGCTGCTCCTCGCTGAGATCGGACTTGAATGTCATGCGGTTGATGTGAAAGATCATTCTCTTTTCCTCTTGCGGGTTGTTCTGGTTAGTTGTAGTTTTTTATAACTAAGTTATAGACTATCAGTACTTCGTAAAGTAAATATTTAATATTGTGCGGGATGTATTATTAAGTTATGAAACAAAAAACCCCCCACGTGCTATGTTATTGAATGATGAGGTATTAAATCTTTCTATGAATGTGATTAAGGCACTGTCAAAAACTTGGGGGTTGAGTGTTAAAAAGTTTTTTCTGGTTTTGAATTTCTTTTCTAATGTTTATTCGTGACATTACACCTGTTTTAATTAAGTCAACAGAAAGCTAACAATGTTATCATAGTATTGAATAAAAAAAATAATTAACTAATAAGCGGATACTAACCAAATCATAAAGGTTTGTTGCCTGTATACATAATATTCTCAGGAAATTTAAATTAATTGTAATATTTCGACCATTGGGCTAACAATATATAAGTTAAATGAGATACGAAATTAATATATAATTTCACTAAATGCCCATCTGGTTATGGGTCCTGCGTGTTTAGGATTTTTTTTTAGTTTTTTTGTTTCATTCGTGATTGATCACACACTGGATGAATTTAAATAAGCAAATGAGATATTTAAACAAATTAAGCTGCCATCTTAAATTAACAGACCCTCTGATTAAAAGATGGAGTAATTATAGCTTCTTTTAGAGATCATAATACCAGAATTATCCTACAATATCAAAAAATTATTTATGTTTATTTTTATAGATTTAATATTGGTGATTTAATGTTTATTGGACATTTTGCAATTGCATTTTTGTTGGGAAGTTTAGTTCCTGGTGTTCCGTTGTTGGTTTTTTTGGTTGGTGTTTCTTTTCCTGATCTTTTTTGGCCAATTTTGGTTTTAGCTGGTGTGGAAAAGGTTAAAGTTAACAGGGACAGCCCATTACAAAAGGACATTGAGTTTGAGAGTTATCCTTTATCGCACTCGTTGGTACTTACTACGGTTATTGCGTTTTTGGTGGGTTTGGTTATTGCATGGTACTTGAATAATCCTCTTGTAGCTCCATTTTTTGCAATTGCTTCAGCATCACANNGGATTATGGAAAAGAGGGCCATTAGCGTTTGTTGTTGAATATTTATTCTATGCTGTTATAGTTATATTTACAGTTCCTACAAATTCCATTTTATCAATTTTAATATTGGGGGCAATTTTTCATTTGATCAACTTAAATTCTTTCTTCGGCCTTTCAAAGAAAAATCCTTTTGGTAACTCAAAGATATATGCAGTAATAGCTTTAGTAGGATTTGCCTTTTTCATATTCTTTGCCCAAATAATTTTAGGATAGAACCCACCTAGAAGACCCTACAGTTAATTGGAAAAAAGTGATTGGCTACGTCAAGAAAAACAAAAAAAACGAAGAATAAAACTCTGACGGTAGATGCATCATAAAATAGACAGAAAGAATTCACAATAACACCTCAAATAAACTATAGACACATTATGAGGATTCGATATTGTTTTTAGGAAAAAGGAAAAAACGGAGGTTAATTTGTTAAATCTATATTAATTTTGTATTAGGGAATATTACTTGTACATTCTTGTTGTGACATCATTAACCTGCCTTTAGAGTCAAATTTGCGCATTTTAAAATAAAATAAGTATTCAAATGTTGTTAAAAAGATTTTCAAGTAATTTTACAGATTAGTTGGTGAACTAATTTTTAGTTACTTAGTATATTATTAAAACTATTGACTTTGAAAAAGTATTTTGCCTGCATACTGATCNNTCTACTATATAAATGCGTTAAGTAGACATTTTTGTTTCGAGTTTAGAGTGATATTTGGGCATATATAATATTTCACATTATAAAATAGCAATTTAGTAGATTATCAAGAAGTGTTGTATTCTAATTCTTTAAATGTGATCTTGATTTCTGTTCCATCGCTATTATCAAGTTCAATTAAACCGTCAATCTGGTCCGTTAAACTGTTGATCATCAATAAACCTAATGAATCAGTATTCTTGAAGTCCATATCATCTGGAAATCCAATTCCATTATCTTTAACAATTAATTGATATTGATCATTTTTTGGATGGAAATCTACTTGGATTTCTCCAATGTTGCCATTTGGAAAAGCATGTAACAAACAGTTGGTGATGAGCTCGTTCACTATTAATCCTAATGGTATTGATGTATCTATGTCAATAAGAATATTGTCTGCATCTATTTTTAATTTAGTAAGACCGGGCTCTGCATTGTAAGTGCAGAAAAGTTCTGTTACTAAGGAATTGATATATTCACCGAAATTTATACGTTTAAGATCTGTTGATTGATATAATCGTTCATGTATGATGGCCATGGACCTTGCACGATTCTGACTCTCCCTGAACATATCTTTGGATGCTTTATCTTTTATATATCTTGACTGAAGATTTAAGAGGCTGGCTATAACTAGTAAATTATTTTTCGTACGATGATGTATCTCTTGGAGAAGAATTTCTTTTTCTTTAATTGACTTTATAAGTCCCATTTCAGTTATTTTCATATCTGTGATATCTTGAACAGTACCATAAACATAGGGTTTTTTATTTTCAGTAGGTTTAACAATCTTTATCTGAATTGCTATGTATCGGGTCTCCCCATCTCCACGAATAATCCTATGTTCAAATCTTGTTCCAAACGCAGACTCTCCAGACTCTAATGTTTTTTTAAATCCATCCAAACAATATTGAAGATCTTCAGGGTGAGTATATTTTTTGATATAATCTTCGGGAAACATGGTATAACCGCCTTCCTTCTCTGATGTCGTACCAAACATGGAATATAAACGGTCATTGAATATGAACCGGTTGATAGTAGTATCAAATTCCCAGCATGCTAAATCTGCTAAATCCATAGCATTCTCTAGTTGTACCTTTTCAGCATTTATACGCTCATTAATGTCTTTATACATAAAATTCTTCCCTCACAAAGATTATAATTATTAAAATTTCATACAATTTAATCGAAAAGTGTGTGAATAAATCAATTTTATAAAGTATTACATATTAAGTTTGTTTATTTGATCCTACAAAAAAAATAAAATATTTTTAATTAAAATAATCATTTTTTCAATTAGATATTTTATTTAACTAAATACTGATTTTAAAAAAAACCTTTTACTTCATTAAAAAGTCTAAAATCAACCTAACCATAGGAACTTCTATATCTATGTCAACAGAGAGATTAGGCCCTTCATCCATGTAGATGTCAGTTAATATGAAATCTGCATTAATAACACTACCACCAACAGCATCAACAGTTTTTATATTAAATATTTCATCTTCACCATCTTCAAAAAAATCTGCAACCTTGGCCAAATCTGGTCCAACCACACGTAACATAAGCATAAGATGTTCCTTTGTTGAAAAATGAAGATCCTTCACAAAACCTTCAGGTATTATTAAATCTACATTAGTTCCATTCATTTCCCTTGTAAAAGTTATTGGTTCAGAAACATATTTCAAAATATTCACCCCATGTTATTTTTTTTATAAATTTAAAATTGTTATTTCATATGTTTTTATTAGTTAATTAAATTTAACAAATTAAATCACTTATTAGCAGATGATTTAAACAGATATTATCATCCAATTCAAACAATAAAATTTATATTAAACTAGTTGCAAATATTACACCAGAATATGTTGTTTGTTGGATAAAATATGGAGGTAAATAATATGCAAAAAATGGGCAGTGCAATAGTTCTCATTATTCTTGGTTTAATTGTATTAGCATTCCCACTTTTAGGATTAGTTCCAGCGGCTGTACTTACAGGATTTTTGGTACTGATATTAGGTCTGGGACTACTCTTCGGTGGAATAGCAGAGATGGGTGAAAGTGCAGGTTTAGGTATACTTGAAATAATACTGGGTATCATAGCATTTGTTCTTGGTATAGGTTTCATATTCAACCCTGCTCTTTTCAGTTTCGTAGCTGCTTGGATAGTTATTATAGTTGGTTTATTCTTAATTATCGTCGGACTTATTCAAATGATTTCAAAATCTGGCGGTAGTAGGTGGGCTGGACTAGTACCCTTAATAATTGGTATTTTGTACATAATACTTGGTTATCTGGTTAAAACAGATCCACTTGTGCTTGGAATACTAATTGGTCTATGGCTTTTAATCATGGGAATAATGATGTTATTCCAGAGGGATTAAAAAAGAAAAAAACTCCAACAAACTCTTTTTCTTTTTTTTAAATCCATATACGGTTGTGTATTCAAAGATATTTCTGAGTCTGATTTTAAAATAAAGATTATTTAAGGATTATATAATGAATACATTATTAATAATGTACTTTACCAAATTTGATGCTGAGTGTACGTTCTATATTTGCCATTAGAACTGCTGTGGCAATTGAATTCAACTTTGACTGTGAAGTATCTGCACGGGATGTTAGTACAATGGGGGCACTTGCACCCATAACAACTCCTGCTAGGTTACCGCCTGTGAGGTAAACATGAGCTTTACACAGTATGTTGCCTGCCTCAATAGAGGGCACAACAATAATATCTGCCTGTCCTGCAACAGGACCTCCTATCCCTTTGTGTTCCGCAGCCCATGGACTGATTGCGTTATCAAGAGCTAAAGGACCATCAATAATCTTGCCGCTGAACTGTCCCCGCTGGCTCATCTTTGCGAGCACCGCTGCATCTATCGTTGATGGCATTTTGGGGTTAGCCAATTCTATTGCAGTTGTAATTGCCACTTTTGGGTCTTCTATTTCAAATATGTTTGCCAGATATACTGAATTTAAAATAATGCTACATTTAGTTTCTAGATCAGGGAGTATGTTAACAGATCCATCTGTTATAAATAGCATACGTTTCAGTGCTGAACTTTCGAGGACATAAACATGACTCATTATTTTACCAGTTCGGAGGCCGTTTTCTCGGTTTAGAACGCCCCTTAAAAAATCGTCGGTGTTAACAAAACCCTTCATTAGTATATCTGCTTTGTTACTTTTAACAAGCTCCACAGCCATATTTACTGCTTTTATATTATTGGGTTCGTTGTATATCTTGTTCTTCTTAACTTCAAAGCCAGCGTCCTTTGATAGCTCTATAATCTTCTTCTCATCGCCAACCAATATATAATCGGTGATATCAAGTTCATCTGCCCTAATAACAGCATCTATAACAGTTGGGTCGTGAGCAACAGCTACAGCAACTTGTTTTTTTGGATGCGATTTTATTCTATCAAAGACCTGTTCGAACTTAGTTATCAAATTTTCAACTCCCTAAAAACTCAAATAATAATAACAGCTTTAATTAAGAGTTTTATCCAAATTTATTATCTGAATCTGTTCTGAATTTAAATAAACTACTAATAACTACTTAAAAACTATTATTTCTCAAGTCAAAGCAGTTTTCTATTTTCATTGTTAATTATTATAGTCAGTAATGATATTTAACGGTTTAAGATATATTGAAATAATTCATAAGTGATGGGATAAAACTTGATTTGAACTAGTACCACTTACAAACTAATAGAAAGATTTATTAAGATTTTAAATTTAACATTATTAATATAATACATATTATATTTTTAGTATGGACGGAGGTGTGATTGTGGTTTTGGGAATAAGCGATCCTTGGATTTCGGCTGCTTATATTGGTTGTATCCTTGCAATGCTTTTGTGTGTGGTATATGGTATTATAAACTGGAATAAAGGCGATGAGGATGAAGGAGGGCAGATTTCAGAGGAAATATCATGGCATGACAAGGAACAGGAGATGGAAGAAAAAGAACTAGGATTATGGGATGAAGAGGGGTAGGAGTTTGGTTATATGGATTTATTAACGCTAGGTATAGTAGTTTTAATTTATCTTCTCTTGGTTTTATACGTTGGATATGTGGCTTGGAAACGAACCAAGAGTTCTGAAGACTACATGGTAGCAGGCAGGACAACGCACCCATATATTATGGCTCTAAGTTATGGTGCTACTTTTATAAGTACAGCTGCAATTGTAGGTTTTGGAGGAGTTGCAGGTGTCTACGGTATGGGTCTTCTATGGCTCACATTTCTGAATATCCTGGTTGGTATATTTATTGCATTTGTGTTCTTTGGAAAAAGAACGAGGAAGATGGGGCACAACATAAGTGCTTTGACTTTTCCCGAGTTTTTATCTAAGAGGTTTGACAGTCGTTTTATACAGTACTTCAGCGGGTTGGTTATATTCGTTGCAATGCCGCTTTATGCGGCCGTTGTTCTTATTGGAATGGCCAGATTCGTTGAAACAACGCTGGGCCTAAACTATAACATTGCACTAATTACAATGGCGGTAATAGTAGCAGTTTATGTTGTTTTTGGAGGAATAAGGGGTGTTATGTATACTGACGCCCTTCAAGGAACGATTATGTTCTTTGGTATGGCTTTTCTTTTGATTGCAACTTATTGGCTTTTAGGAGGAGTTGTACATGCCAACCAATTACTTTCAGGAATGGCGTCAATGATACCAGCAGCAGCAAGTAGCACTGGATCCACGGGATGGACGTCCATGCCCATATTGGGCAGCCCATTCTGGTGGACCCTAGTTAGTACGTTGATACTAGGTGTGGGAATTGGAGTTTTATCTCAACCACAGCTTGTTGTCAGGTTTATGACAGTTAAATCCAATAAAGAACTTAACAGGGCAGTTTTGATTGGTGGTGTTTTCATAGCCATGATGACAGGTACTGCTTTTATTGTTGGGGCATTATCTAACGTTTACTTTATGCAGCATTCTGGACAGATTGCTATTCAAGCTACAGGTGGAAACGCAGATACTATAATACCTCTCTTTATAGCAACTGCAATGCCTGTATGGTTTGCGTATCTCTTCATGATAACTCTATTATCTGCTGCAATGTCCACATTAAGTGCACAGTTCCATGTTCAAGGAACAGCTCTGGGAAGGGACATATACGAGACATTGGCCAACAAAACAGGTGGATCATCTATAATGGTTGCTAGGGCAGGAATTTTAATTGCTGTTTTAATAGCAGTTATATTGGGGTTCATTCTTCCAGCTAACATCATTGCAGAAGGTACTGCCATGTGGTTCAGTTTAACTGCTGTGGCTTTCCTTGCGATGTACGTTTGTGCACTGTTCTGGAAGCGTACAACTCGGCAGGGTGCTATTGCAGGACTGGTTATCGGAACGGTCTATACTGTATTCTCGTTTCTTTTCATAAACCAGAAAGCAGCAGCAGCACTAGGAATCTCCCAGGCACTCACTGGCAAAGTAGTTCTAATAACAACCATGCCATGGCCTGTTGTTGATCCAATAGTAATTGGAGTTCCACTTGTATTCATAATCACAATAGTGGTTAGTTTGCTAACAAAACCACCTAGTGATGAACATTTGGACAAATGTTTCAAGGATGTAGGTTGAACCTTTTCCTTTTTTTTATTTCTTTTTTTTAATTATTACACAAACGGTCCAATTAATCTGTAGAATATGCCGCCAACTATTATGGCAGTTATTATATTTGCCAAAGCTATTGATGCTGTTGCCTTCCATCCAAATTCACGAAGCAAGATAGTTAGGGTTGCTAAACAAGGGATAAATAACATACTCACAAGTGCCAGTATAATGAATTGGATAGGAGTTAATACGGCTGCAAGGTTGGTTCCGAATAGAGCCACCAGCATGAGGAGTGTGAATTCCTTTCTAACTGCACCAAATATGAGAACTACACCTGCGATTACAGGGAGACCCAACCAAATAACGGTTATGGGTGCTAAGAAATTAGCAATTGGAGTAAGAAACCCTAAGGCATATAATCCCTGAATAAGGGCACTTCCAATGATGTAAATAGGGAATACAACATATATCAATGATTTAGTCCGGGACCATGTCTGTTTAGCTGCAACTGATAGTGATGGAACTTTAAATGTGTGCATTTCCATGATCAGTCCTGATGTCTCTCCGGGAACTACTTTTAAAGCAATCCTACCCAAAATGAACATAACTAGAATATCTATTGCATAAAGTGCTAAAGCCCACCATACACTGACAAATACCGCAACCAATCCTAAAATTACGATGGTTCGTGCAGCACAAGGAGCAAATGTGATTGCAAATGCTGCGAGCAAACGTTCACGTCTGGTTTCTAAAATTCTAGTACTTTCAATTGCCGGTACATTACAGCCATATCCAAGGATCATCGGGATAAGAGCTTTTCCATGCAAACCTATTTTGTGCATGGCACTGTCCATCATAAAAGCTACACGGGTCAGGATTCCTGAATTTTCAATCAAACTCAACATCAAATAAAAAGGTATTACGAATGGTAAGACAAGTGTAACACCTGCAACAATACCTCCAAATGCACCATTCCAAAGAATAATCACTATTGGTCCTGCAACTTGAGGGTTAATAGGATGAAAGAAACCGAATGCACTTGTCAGTAAATTTGAGAAAAAATCTCCCACAACAAATGTCCATAGAAGCAATCCACCTACCACAAGGGCTGATATGAAATATCCAAATACTCTGTGAGTTACTAATCTATCCAATTTTTCAGAAAATGTTATTTTTATATCGCTCTGTAACTGGGCTCCATGTGCAAATTGGTTGGCAAAAAAATATCTCTCAGATGCAATAACTGCAAAAGATGGTTCTTTATGAATATCTTCTATTTCCCTTGCAAGATCATAAGCAGTATTTACAACATCCTTAGATTTAGATTCTACCAGTTTTCTAATTTCTATATCATTTTCCAACAATTTTATAGCTACCCAACGTGAGGGATATCCCAGATTAAGATTTTTTGATTGAATTAGTTCGGTTAATTTTTTTATTCTGTTTTCAACCTCAGCACCGTACTCTATGGTGGTATTTTTATTTTTAGTTTTATTAAACGCGATTTCTGTTGCTACTTCCATCAATTCGTGTAAACCTTCNNATTATTATTCCCTTTTGTTTTGCTAGATCCACTTGGTTGACGCATACTACCATGGGCACGTTCATTTCTTTCAATTGTATGGTGAAGAATAGATTACGCTCCAATACAGATGCATCCACTACATTTATCACTACATCAGGTTTCTCAAATGCTATATATTCCCTTGAAACAATTTCTTCCATGGAGTAGGTGGAGAATGAGTATATTCCTGGTAGATCAATTACTTTTATGTCATGTCCTTCAAAACGAAGTTTTCCCTCAGCTCTTTCCACTGTTTTTCCTGGCCAGTTCCCAATTATCTGATTGGAACCAGTAAGTTCGTTGAATACTACACTCTTACCTACATTGGCATTGCCCGCTAGTGCGATGGTTATATTCTTTTCATTTACCTTTAGCCCTTCAGGATTTTCTGTGTTTGATTTTTGGGTGAATTCATTAGCTTTGTTATTAGTGGCTGTGTTCATAAGTGTTATTCCTTTGTAATGGTTAATTTACGCTTCCATCAATTCTACGAAGACATTACATGCTATATCCCGTCCTATAGCAAGTTTTGAACCCCTTATTGCAACTTCTACTGGACCATTTAATGGTGCAATCTTTATAACACTAATTGATGCTCCTATTGTAATCCCCATATCTAAAAGTCTTCTAATTACCTTATAATCTCCTCTAATAAACGAAACTTTACCTTTTTGTTCTTTTTCAAGTTCCATTATTGGAATCAGATTTTCATTTCGTTTTCCGACTTCATTTACTTCCTCTTCTTTTCGGCTCATACATTCTTCGCAGGTAGTAAATTTTAGGTCGCAGGCAGGAATAACTCTGTCATCAGGACATTTATCTGGATGTTCTAAAACTTGGCAAAGGGCTCGTTCTGCGTCATCTGACAGAGAGTGTTCCATTTCACAGGCTTGATCATGTAAAATATGATCTTTAAGCTTTAGAATATCTCGAAGAAATCTTTCCAAGAGTCTGTGTTTTCTTGTGATTCTTTTAGCAACCTTCAGACCATTTTCTGTTAATTTTACACCTTTATATTGGGAGTAATTTACATAATCCATTTTATCAAGCTTTTTAAGCATTTCTGAAACGCTTGCTGATGTTATACCTAAATCTTTTGATATCCTTGAAGTTTTAACGATTTTTTCGTTTTGGCTGATTTTATATATGGTTTCTAAGTACTCTTCGATGTTTGCGCTAAGTTTTTTATTATTTGACATTTAGGTTCACCTAAAGATTCTATAGAGATTAATTATTTTCACGACTATATAAATGTTAGGGTGACCTAATAAAATAGTAAAAAGAATAATAAAAATCTCAAATTAATTTATTTTATTCTTGTTTTATTAATTTGAATTTATATTGTAAATTGAATTTTCAACTCATTTTTTTAGGAAACATAGAAAAGAAAGTTAATTTAATAAATAAGTAACTATTATAATCTAAACATAATTATAATATTAGGTAATTCATATTAACTCAATAAATGATATTATAATTATTGTTTACAACTTCCGGTGGATAAGATTGATAAAAAAGATATTAATTGTACTTATAATTTTGATAAGTTTTTCTGCAGTTATGATAGGTTATTCCTATAGTGTTGTTTCAAATGGTCCTATAAATCCTTTAGGCAGACTTTCATTTGTCAAAATAGAAAATCCGGATATGTACCCCGGACATACTCATGCTAACCTTTTGGCACAGTATGCTGCTGAGAGGGGATCACAATGTGCTATTGTTCTGCATTTTGCTGGGAGTTCAAACTATCGTAGTTTCCCAACAGAGGTTAACAATTCAAATGGTACTAATCAAAGTGTATATATTATAGAAGTAGCATTTTTAGACACTCAGGGATCTGGTTCTGCGAGCATGAGTCAGATCAACTATTTGGACTCTCTTAAAGTGGCTTTATTTGGTGTGCCCGACAAAAGATACAAGTACATGTCTGATGGTAAAGTTTACAACACATACAGTGAAATGATGGCACATGTGTACGCTCTTGCTAAGGAACATGGACAAAAAGGACCTATTCCAATGGTGTGGCATGGTACTGTTAGAACTGATAGCCCATTTATGGATCCAGGCTGTGGATTCCCATTATTCTTCCAAATACTAACAAATACCTACGGAATAATTCCTGCATATACCTACACATTATATGGATTAATTTTCCCATATTTAAACGATCCTTACGCTCATTATGAATTAACGAACTATGTAGAACTACAAAAACTTTACAATGCTGGTGATTTAGACCTCAATAAAGTCAATTCGACGTCAGCTGTTGATAAATATTATAAACAATTGAGCAAAAAAAATTTAACGAATTATGATTGATATTAGATTTCCTAAAATTTCCTTCATCAAGATTATAAATAAATTTAGTAAACAGAGATATTATTCCTAGATAGCTATGCTAAATAAATGTTAAGTTGTAGTTCTAATTTTCTTGTGAAAATATTATATTATTTGTAATTATAAACATGCAGATTCCCTTCTTTTTTAGAAATTAAAACTTTAAGTATGATATTAAACTTAAATAAGATTACCCATTTTGTAAGATAATCTGATATGTATAGGTGAAACCATGAGGATAATAGAAGAAATTATTGGTAAGGAAGTTCTCGATAGTTCTGCAATAGTAATTGGTAAAGTTAAGGATGTGGAAGTGAATTTTGAAACACAATCATTGGAATCTTTCATTCTTGGAAAGGGTGGAATTTCAGAGGGTCTTGGAATTTCTAAGGGCGAAACAATTGTTCCTTATGATATGGTTAAGAAGATTGGAGATAAAATACTTCTTAAAAATGTCATCAAAGAAAATACAGTAGAAGAGGAAGAATAATTTAAATAAATTTTATTTTTACAATCAAAAATTATTGTTATGCATGATATCTTTGGATATACATTAAAAATATTTTTTTAGAGGGTGAATAGTTTGGAAATTAGAGGTATCTGCAGTATCTGTGGCAGACCCGGCAAGATGTATACATGTTCTCTATGTGGGAGCATTGTATGCCAAAATTGTTATAATATTCAAAAAAGTGTTTGTAAGTCATGTGAAAGGTTTAAAACTGGAGATATCATTAAACCACTCAAATAAGTATCCAACAGTCGAATTAATATAATTTTAAGTGATCAAATGGAAAATAATAAAAAAGAACTCATCAAACTATTGAAAGATAACCAAGTAGTTAAATATGGTAAATTCACACTATCTTCAGGTAAAGAAAGTGATTACTACGTTGATATTAAAAGGGCAATCACAGACCCTGAGATCCTCTCCAAAGTTGCAGAAATTATATCAAAAAAGATTGATGAACTTAAAGTAGATAGAGTTGCTGGCCCTGCACTTGGTGCCATACCTATAGTTACAGCAGTTTCTGTTGTTTCTTATGTTCCAATGCTGATGATTAGAAAGTCAAAAAAAGATTATGGAACTTCAGAGTTAATCGAAGGTAACCTTCAAAAGGGTGACAGGGTTATTGTTCTTGAAGACGTTACAACAACAGGTAATTCACTTATAAAAGCAGTTAAGGCCGTAATATCCAATGGGGGGATAGTTGAAAAAGCTTATGTAGTTGTTGATAGGGATGAAGGTGCCATAGGCAATCTTAAAATGGAAGGAGTCGATCTGGAGCCTATAGTTTCGGTAAGAGATTTCTTGTAAATATTTTATAATTTTTTATCTTTATCATTTTTTTTTAAAAAAAACAAAATATTCATATTTTTGTATTTTATTTTCCTTCGTGCATATGTTTTACTAGGTGGCCCAATTCTGGAGATATGATTTTTAAACCTGTTTTTACTGCATTTGGAGAACCCGGCATTGAAATAATTAATGTATCATTGTAAAGTCCTGCTGTGGCTCTGCTTAATATTGCTCCAGTTCCAATTTCTTTATATGATTCGTATCTGAATAATTCCCCGAATCCATTCAGTTCCTTTTCGAATAAGGGCTTTAAAGTTTCTATGGTGATATCTCTAATTCCAATACCAGTACCCCCGGTGGTGACTATTACATCCACGTCATGTTCTTTACTATCTTCTATAGTAGATAATAGAAGCTCCGAGTTATCAGGAATCACAGTATAAAATATTAGTTCATTTTCTTTCTTCAAAGAATCTACTATGAGGTTACCTGATAGGTCTGTGGTTTTAGATTCTAAAAAATCCCTATATTTGCTATCGCTTAATGTGATAACACCAAATCTTATTGATTTTGGTGAACTTTGTTTGTGTTCTTCCATACTCTCACTTTTCATAGTATCAAACCCGATTTTTTTCATTAATTATATTTTATCTAGTTTTATTTATCACAACGAGGGTTTTATAAATTATATCTTTATTTATCTAATTAATCTAGAATGAAAATTGTTTGTAAATTTAAATGGATATAAGCAGATATTTATAGACTAAATGAATTATTACAACTATAATTATTGAAAAAACCAGTTATAAATAAATTTTTAATCCTCATGAGATGAGGGAGGGCATTAGGTCCAAATCGGAGGCGGTTAATTTTTTGCGAAAAAAATTAAGAGGAGTCTAATTATACCCTCCCTCATCGGTAGTTTATGTTTTTTATAACATAAAAACTTTTTCACATTGGCCCTAAAAATTATTAAAAGCGATATTTACGCTCCGATATTTTAAATAAGGTTTAAATAGGGTGTTTTTTTGATCTAGTAATTATTGTTAAATTTTTACATTTTTTTATCCTCACCAAATCAATTTATAATACATAAATTAGAATTAATAATTGTATGAGTGATAATGTTTATGTTCTCGATGCATCTGCAATTATAGGAGGATTCTCCTCGAAAAAATCACAGAATTTTATTACTGCAACGGTAATTTCAGAAATTAAAGATTTTAAATCTAAATTATACCTTGAATCAGCAATTGGGAACGGTTCTATCACAATTATGGAACCGGAATCTGTTGATATTGAAAATGTTTCAAATATCATTATTAAATCTGGGGATGTGTTAAGGTTATCAGATGTGGATAAAAACCTTGTTGCACTTGCATTTAAACTTAAAAGAGAGTATAAGAATCCTTTAGTAGTTACTGATGATTATTCAATGCAAAATGTACTAAAGATTGTTGGGATACCTTATCGAAGTGTTCTTACAGAGGGTATTAATGGGATATATGGATGGGTCAAGATTTGTAAGGGATGTAAAAAAAAATACCCTCCTGAATATGCTTTTGATGAATGTGAAATATGCGGTACGCGTATTATAAAGAAAAGGATAAAAAAAGGCCAATAATCTAGGAAAAGTGTTAACTACTGTTTTTATAATTTTTCATGTTCTTATATATTAATTAATTTTATTCTAAATTATGGAAATTTTTTTTTATAATTGCAGATTTTTTTTATAGATAATTATAAAAACACTGCAACTCTAAACTGATCTGATGATGAAAATAGGTGTAGTTGTTCATGGGCCCCAAATCGTTGATACGGGTTTTGCAGAGAAGATATTACGTCTTCTTGAAAATTATGGTAATGTAGAGGCCAGACTTGGCGGTACAATGGGTAGAACTGCTGTTATTGATGCTAAACTAGAAGATATAATTGACATCAACTTGAAACTACTTCCCAGCCAGTCAATTGATAAAATTTCCCGAGAATCTGATGTGGTTTTTTTAATTAACTATGGAAAATCCATTGTCACAGGACATGCCTTCGGATACAAAGTTTTTAGCAGATGCCATAGTGATCCTGATTTAATACAGATTGAAAGGCCAGGAGAACATGATGGAACAGTCATACCATGGAAACCTTATCTAACTGATATGGCTGAAAAGATAGCCAATGATTTGAACTTGAAGGTTTTAAATCCTTCCAATGTAGTTGATTCTATGGAACCTAATAGTCTATACAATTCAACCGAAGGTGAAAACATTGTTTACAGAAAAATAGCAGGTGTATCAGCCGATGAGAATATATTTTTAAATGGTATTGTTGTTGGAAGATCAACCTCTTCTGATGTTACTCTAGTTGCTAAAAATGGAATATTGACCCATATATTGGGTGGGAAGATTAAGGAACATGGTGTTGAAAAGCTTGGAATGATAGAATTAGATAGTGCAGTTGTTAAAACAGGACTGTTGAGAAGGTCAAGGATCAAACCAAGGATAATTGAAAGGAACATTGACCAAATGTATAATAAAGACACTAAACTTAACATATCTTATTTGAGTCATGCTGCAGAGGATATATATAAATTAAAAGATTCTGATCTTGTTGTTACTGTTGGAGATGATACAACACTGGTTGCAGCGGACATACTCTACAGATTCAGGGTTCCAATAATAGGAATTACTGATGGTGATCTAGATCGTGTTGTGGAAGAAGGATTTAGAACAGTTGGATCCATGATTGTGGAACTTGAAAGTGGTTATGACGATATTATAGGCAAAAAAATATTTTTAGAACTATTTAATGGACGTCAAACCATGGAAATAGAAAATATAGAAAATTTTAAAAGTAAAATAATACAAATTATAAGCAATACCACCAGTAGATACAATCTAAAACACAACTAGGATTAATTAACTTTAGAGGGGTGGAGAATTGAATTTAGATACTCTTGTTGATTCTATAAAAAGTTATGATGGGATTACCCGTAAAAATTTTATTAAAGGAGCAACGCGGATACTGGATGATACTTACAATATTTCAGGAAGAACTGCTATAGGGTTTGGAGACGATGCATCTGCAATAAATATTGGAAATGACAAACTTTTATTAATGGCTGCTGACGGAATGTGGGGCAGACTAATAGAAGGAGACCCCCGTTGGGCAGGGTATTGTTCTGTACTGGTAAATGTTAACGACATCGCTGCAATGGGTGGTGTTCCAATGGGAATGACCAATGTGATCTCAATAAATGATACTAAATTATGTAACGAGATTATGAAAGGAATCAAGGAAGGAGTAGAAAAATTCGGAGTACCAATGATTGGTGGCCATATCCATCCAGATACTCCATACACAGCCCTTGATGTTTCAATAACTGGAATAGTTGGTAAGGATGATGTCATTACAAGTGGTGGTGCAAATGTTGGGGATAGTGTTATAATTGCAATGGATCTTGATGGTCAACAGCATCCTAATTTCCCTTTAAACTGGGATACAACAACCCATAAAACACCAGAAATGGTTCAGTCACAAATTTTGGTCATGAATAGTATTGCAAGGAAACATCTTTTAACAGCAGGTAAAGATATAAGCAATCCTGGAATTTTAGGAACATTAGGAATGTTGTTAGAAGCTTCAGGAGTAGGTGCTAGAATTGAACTGGAAAAAATTCCAAGAAATTCTAATGTAAACTGGGAGGAATGGCTAAAACTCTACCCGGGATCAGGATTTGTGCTAACAGCAGAAGAGGATAATGTTGAAGAAACCATTGAAATGCTTGAAGAAGTGAGTTTAAACTCGATGGTAGCAGGTACTATTATCGAAGAGAAAAAATTATACTTGACACATGATGATCAAGAAGAAATTGTCTTTGATTTTGACAAAGAAATAATCATGGGTATTAAAGAGAAAATATCCAAAAATTAAAATTTTATAAAAAGAAGGAGATTTAATGCTTGTAAAGGTCAACGGGGTTGAAATAACACTCCCAGATGGTTCTACCATAAAAGATGCAATAGATGCTTCTAATGCACCCTACACTGAGGGCTGTGTATTAGGTGTCATTAAGGGCAAAGAAGAAATTGAAAGACACGTCAACAAATACAGTTTTAAAACAACAAGAGGAAGCATAATAATTGAACTTTTACCTGACATACCTCCTGTACTAATTAAAACTTGGAAGAAAAAATTCAGAGAATTTGAAAATCTCAGAATACGTTGGACAACATCGAATGAAGTAGCCCTTGGACCAATAACAACCGATTTAAAACCCACTCGTGATGAACACGAATACCAAACATGGGATGTAATTCTGAGTCTATCAGGATTTACAGCTGAAGCAACCCATATAATATTTAGCAAAGAAAAACATAATTCGGTTTATGGTGCTCCTGAAGAGAACAATGGTGTATTTGCAAAGGTTGTTGGTGGAAAAAAGACTATAATGGAACTTACAGATGATGATGTTGTAAAGAGTGTTAAACCTGTTGTAGAAAGAAAGAGCATAATAAAAAGTGCTGCAATCACCAAACTAGAAACTGAAATCTTTGATGGAAATGAATTATTCACCTATGTACTTATTGAACCATCAAATAAATCCCCAAGTTCAGTTGAACATTTATATGCACTATCAGAAAATGGTATACTCACTGTAGACTATGAATCAGATTCATTTGTAGGATTCTATGGATTACAAGGACTTGAAAAAGAACCAGAACATATAGATCAAAGAAGAAGGGGTACAGTTACCCTCAGAAATAAAGGAACTGGTATCGGTCGTATTTATGTTTATAGGGAAGACAGAGTTTCAACACCTTCACATACAGTTATAGGTAATATAACAAAGGGAATACAACTTATGGACATCGCAGGTAAAGGCGATAAAATAACAATTCAAACTGTTCCACACAGAATAATGACACTTGGATTGACTCAAAAAGAAGCAGGAGAACTTTTAAAATCTCGTGGAATCGAACAGATCAGGGAAGGATCCCAAGATGACGATGCTATAGTTGTTACACAGAATCCAAAGTACACAATGGAAATTATTGACCAAAAACAGGTTAAAACAATGGGTGTACCTGATAGTAAGATAGTCTATGTAGAAATCTATAACAAAGTCCCTAGATCTTCATGGTACTTCCAGAAAACTACAGGATTACTTGATTCACCTGTTGGCTCTTTGGATGTATTATTTGCATTTCCTGGAATGAAGGTTATGATGTTTAAAGGAAATCCCTTAGAATCTAAGAACTTGATTCCAGAAAATATTCCTATCGGATGTGTAAAAGCAGGAGAAATAGGAGTAACCAACATGTCAAGAAGACAAATAGGTGTTATTGGTGTTAGATTTGAGAATAACGATGAATTCGGCCCCACAGGTGAACCATTCCAAGGAACTAATATAATAGGTAAAGTTGTTGAAGGAATTGAAAATCTTGAAAAATTCAAGGAAGGAGATACAGTTTATGTCGCTAGAAGAAAGTTCTAAAGTAACTCGTATGATTATATTAGGACCCGCTGCAAATATAAGCCAACCCGAACTTATAAGAAAACTTCATATGATGGAACTTCCACTTACAATAAAATCAACATGTTACGGTGCAGTTGTTAACGGTGAAGAATCTGTTGTTAACAAAGCAGTTGAAGAAGCTAGAAACCTCGACTACTGTAACGTATTTACTAAAGATAGAGGATTTCCCCCAGGAGATCCAAGAAGATGCAGAGCTAAACGTGGTGGTGCAAGGGAAGGATTTCATCAACTTGAGAAGGAGTTTGAATTATTAGGATTTGTAAGCGAAGCTCTTGAACATCCTAAGAAGGTCAGCCTAAAAAAACCAACCAAAGTATCTGTGGATACATTTAAAAAAATTGCAAAGGAGTGTGAAAAATGAATCTAACAAAATCATCAACTGGGGATGAAATTACACCTTTAGCAATGGCAATACTCGAACTTGTGAACAGACTTCCAATTACCATGAGAACCAAAAATTTTAAAGGAGTCAGAATCGAAGAGGGCAAAGTAATAGAAAACAATTACACGGGTCCAATTCTTGAAAAGGTGCTTAAAGATGGAAAAATATATAATGAAACTCCTAAAGAAGGTTCTTATAAAGGAATACCAATATTAGCAGTTCCTTTAAAAGAAAAAGATGGAATAACAGCAGCTATAGGTGTTATTGATACTACACAGGGAATTTACAGTGATATAATGCAAATGACTAAAAGACCAGAACAGATCAAACCTAACAATTCTAAGGGGGAGTTCTATTGAAAATAGCAATTTTCCCTCCTAACTCTCTTATATTAGCCGACCTCGTAGAAAGAAGGGGGCATGAAGCACTTGTATTGCAGAAAGAGATTAGAAAAAGAGTTACAGATGT
>PMMV01000059.1:195-3400 GCA_003162115.1 Methanobacterium sp. | reverse complement strand
GCTTCTTGAGGATGAAATGATGGACCCACATGGAAAACAGATTTAACTCCAACCATAGCATTATCCAGTGTTACCGGATCGAGAGCATTTCCCACAATTACATCTTTAGCACCTAGTTCTTTGAGTTCCTTTGTCCTATCAGATAAATTAAGCACGCGAACATTCCTTCCTTCTTTTGCCAATCTGGGGATTAATCTTCTCCCGTTATTACCATAAGCTGATGTCACAAGTATCATTAAAGATTCCCTCCGCCTTTTTAATCCAGATNNTTTATTTAATCAAAATCATGATTGTTCATATTTTCAAACAGCCTATCAAAATCTTTTCTTGTAGCTGTTTTTAACTTTTCTAAAGCTGGATTTTCTATTTCAAAATTATCTTTTAATAAACCCTCAATAATAGCAGCTGCACATTTATCTGATTTAACACCCACATTAGTTGTTCCAATTTTCTTTCTGTACTCCATATTTAATTCTGATATCACTATCGGAGGTAATACTTCAAACACTTTTATGCTGGTATCAGATAATTGCAACCTCAGACATTTTGTAAAGATGTGAACACCGGCCTTAGTTGCACAATAAACTGGAACCGCTGCAAGTGGTGTTATGGCCAGTCCAGAGGATATGTTAATTATGGCAGATTCTTCTTTTGATTCTAAAAAGGGAATAAAAAGTGCAGATAAATAAATAGGTGCTTCAAAATTAATTTTTATCTCATTTTCACCTTCTAAACCTTTTATACCATCTGTTAAATCTATAGCTCTTTGGATACCTGCGTTATTTACAAGAACATTAATATCGTTGAAGTTTTCTGTTACATACTTAAAAAGGGAATTTCTGCCATTTTCATCTGAAACATCACATTCTACTATATGTAAGTCGGGATGCATCTTCTGAACTTCAATCAATCTTTCCTTTCTGCGTCCACAGATTATAACTTGGTTTCCTAGTTTTAAAAAAGATTCAGCTAGTGCTAGCCCAATCCCTGTAGCGCCGCCTGTAATTAAGATTGTATTTCCTTCAACTTTCATTGCATAACCTCTTTTTTAATAAAAAAATTTTATTTAAGTTTTCAGATGAAATGTCCAATTGAACTAGATATCAAATAATTTTTGAATTATTTTAATTTAATCTTTAATTATTAAAATAACTATCTCGATATTACATTAATTTATGTATATATCAGACTCACAATTCAAAATTCGAAATAATAACTCCATGACACTTTTATCATTTTTTTTTATATAACTAAAAAAAATACCATTTAAAAAATAATTATTAAATTTCAAACATCAAATAGGATTATTCGGTTTGAAATTCTGCTTTAATCTTTCCCATTTTAATTCATCTGTCTTTGATTTAAATAAAGAAAATGTGAAAGTATATATTTTTTTTAGAATTATTAATTTTAGAATGTTATATGATGTCAAATAAAAAAAAAGTTTCATTATTGAAAAATGATAAATTGTATATACTCGGTTACTCAATGTAATATTGAGCAGGGATTGTTTTACTTTAGTTTTTAATTATTATAAATTGTTTTTCGCTTAATTATGTTGAGAAAGGGAATATGATCCCTGCTCGCCTCCTATTTATAAAGGATGTTTCATTTCCATGAGATAAATAATTTTATTTTATATTATTAATTTCGAACATCCTGATGCTAAAGCTTACTTTATAAAGCAGTAGAAAAGGATGATAAAACTTATTTCGCTGTAACAATTGAATTCGACTACCCTACATAATCTAAATGAAGAAGTGGTAAATAAATTAATAGAAGAAACTAAACAAAATTTCACAGATTTTTTCCACCAAAAACTTAAGGAAATTTAATTATAGTATATTTGATTGAATACATTGATTTATAAGTAAAGTCATATATGGGATGCTTAACATAGCGAGTATGGGATATGGAAGCCAAGATGAAGAATGGATTATTAATATTAGTGAACTTATTGTAACATTTGACAGTTCATCATCATCATCAAATAGTTTCTAAGGCTTCGTTTAGCATCTTCCGTATCTTTATTTCTATTTTATGTTTATCATCCTTATCGTGTGCTTCTAGGAACATAGCGGTATTGAACTGGGTTTTTCCATTTTTATCTTTATATACTATCACGGATTCTCCCAGTACCTTTTCAACTGCCATCAATAGGAAATCTATGGTTAATTTGTTTTTCGTTTCATCATCACAGGTTGCTTTCCATAAAGTTTTTATTTCAACTTCGCCTTCTTTTATCCCAATTTCCATCCCTTTAAGATGTTTTGTTACCATGAACTATTCTCCCTATCATTTTATTTTATTTCCTTACTTCATGTTCTGTTTCACGGGCTTTTTTTTCATAATGATTTAAGTTATCTTTTATTATTGTATAATCTTTTAAAACTAAGTAATCTTCTAAACAAGTCATTTTTCATGATTTTTTAGTTAATTGATTCTCAACCCACTTTAGATGGGTGAAAACTTGAATTTAGGCACACCACATTTAGGGCATCTCCAAGTGTCAGGTAAATCCTCAAAGGCTATGCCCGGTGGAGTGTTAGTCCGTGGCTCTCCAACCTCGGGATCGTAAATATAGTTACATACACGGCATTTATATCTTTGCAAATTTAGTGACCTCCTATCAACATATTTAGACATTAGCTTAAGAATCATAATAATTTATGATTTAATTATCCTATATTTTTTATCGTACCTATATTACAATAATTGTTCTAAATTAATATTAAAAAAGCTATACTACTGATATATTGTTGTTGAACTAACATTTAGAGTACAATTAAAACAAAATTAGATTAGTTTTATTTAAATTTAATTTAATATCCACTAAGATATAAATATCCTGACCGGTGTATATCATGATATTTTAAAAGTTAAATTTTGTTAAATATTGTCAATCATTTCATATACCATGATCTACATAAGAATATACAGAGGTGGTATAATGAATAATATGAAGTTTGGTATTGAATTTGTTCCGAATGAACCAATAAGCAAGATTGTAAAGCTTGTAAAACTAGCAGAAGACGTAGGATTTGAATACACATGGATTACAGACCACTACAACAACAAAAACGTGTACGAAACACTAGCATTAATTGCAGATGGTACTGAAACCATTAAAATGGGTCCTGGTGTAACCAACCCCTATGTAAGAAGCCCAGCAATAACATCAGCAGCTGTTGCAACTTTAGATGAA
>PMMV01000059.1:0-125 GCA_003162115.1 Methanobacterium sp. | reverse complement strand
TCAAACCCAAAAGACTTTGCAGCTGCTGTACCTATGATTAAAGAAGGTGCAGAAGAACAAGGTAAATCACTATCTGATGTAGATGTCGCAGCATACACATGCTGTTCCATAGACGACGACGCAGG
>PMMV01000099.1:23754-34850 GCA_003162115.1 Methanobacterium sp. | reverse complement strand
TTTTTTTTATTTTTTTAGGATTTTTTTTATTAATAAATTATAAGAATAAACTATGATTTTTTTTTAAATTTTAATTTTTACGAATGAATAAGATCTGATAGGACTATTATTTATTGGATTTTTTTTTATATTGATAATGTGATAGTTTATATACTATACAATGGCTAGAACGAGACAAAGAAATACAACTACTTATTAAATTGAAGTATCAATTAAATTAATAACAGTAATCAACTTTGATTAGAGTATATTTATCAATGAAACACTCTGGTAAAAGATAAACTAAAACTGATTTATAAAAAATCTATTTCACATAAAATCTGATTAATAAACAATTTTTTTAAATTCGTCTACTAAAATTAGGCATAAAATTATAAATTTTTTGAACGAAGTTTTTATAAGGTAATTTTTATAAAATTAGTAATAACTATTTATTTACGTATCTAACCTTTGGGGAGGGTAAGATTAAACAAAAATGCTTATTATCAGTATTATTATTTGCTTTAATACTGGTTTTATATGTACATACCAGTTCAGCAGCTGCTATTCCATCATCAGAAATGGGAATGGCCGATACAAATCCTAACAATGTGTCTACAAATGATGATAATATCTCATCGAATAATGGGAATAATCTATCATCGGATAATCAAAAAAATAATACGATAACTAGCCCAGAAATGACTTCTACTATTAATACAATTAAAACTGTTGCAACTTCATCTGAAGACCCCGATACAAGCAATAATGCTGATATTAGTTTAACTCAATTCGCATCAGATTACTATCCAAATTACTTAAAAACAGTCACCATATCAATTGTTGTTACAAATAATGGACCNNGTGCATCAAAAACTCTTAATGTCGTAGAACAGATCATTGCTTCTGATACTACAATATACAATTCTGCTTATTACCTATCAAGTACTACTGTTGATAACAATCCTACAAATGACCAGGCATACATTTATTTAATTGTGCCTTCATTTTCTGATGTAAGCATTATTCAAACACCATCCACATATCATCCTATTTATCTTCATACTGTAAATCTTAAACTACTTGTAAGAAACAACGGACCAGATGCTGTTACAAATGTATTTGCATATTGTTTGTTAAAACCCAAACTCTTTATGTATATTTCAGATGATGGTAAAGGTAGTTACAATTATAAAACTGGTGTTTGGACTATAGGCACATTGAGTAGCGGATCCGAAATCGTTCTAAACATTAAAACCAAGATAATGGCCTTTCGTACCAAAATTAATTATAAATTATTTTCAAATCAAGTATCTACTACATCGGCTGCCTACGACATTTCTCAACTAAATAACAAAGCATTAACAAAACTTGTAGTTCCCAGGATCAATTTAAATTCACTTGCAGCTTCCTTAGCCTATGGTGTTAAATCTAAGTATTATAAGGCAGTAAATATATTCAATTGGGTTCGAGATCACTGTAATTATTCATTTTATTACGGCACAAGGTATGGTGCCACTGGAACACTAAAAAAGTTAAAGGGAAACTGTGTTGATCTTTCAAGACTTATTGTGGCCCTTGCTAGGCATACGGGATTACATGCTCGATACGTCTATGGAACCTGCTACTTCCTTGTAAGTCACCACTGGATCAGTCATGTTTGGGCTAATATCTATGTCAGAGGTAGATGGTACTCTGCAGATGCAAGTAACACTAAAAACTTTTTTGGAGTGATTAAAAGCTGGAAAACTTCAAATTATATTTTTAATGGCGTCTATAAAACATTACCTTTCTAAAAGGATTATAGAAATAATATTAATTTATAATTTTTTTTTGGATATTTGGATCTTTATATTAAAATTAAAAAATTCTTTATTGAATATAATATCTCTAATTTGACTATCTAAAGAAATTAAAAATATTATCCACTTAACTAAAAGGGAGTTAGAACTATTTTTATAAGGTTTAAATAAAATTGATAAAATCGTATTAGAATATACATCTATTCCACCTTATTTTAAAGCATTAGTCATTGTATTTAAAAAAGAAAAAAATATTTGAGTCATAAAAAAAAATAAATGACTCGTTTTAATTAATTTTATGTAATTTATGCGAATATTCCGTTTATAGCTCTAAGCACTTGCATAGCATGGCTGTACAATACTTTAGCATAATTGGCCTGATTTATGTATTGTTCAAAAACTAATGTAGGAATTCCCTTTTTAGCTATAGGTATTGTTACATAAGTAGGGCTGGTACCATCTGCAAGGAAGTGGTATTTCAAATCTCCGTTGGTATATTTGGAGTTTATTAATTTTGTTGCCATGGCTAAAGACTTGGAATTTTGAAGGGGAGCAAATACGAAATTATGATATCCACCATAGTCGGGACCTTTACCTGTATTTCCATGTGTGTCTATTACTAATTTGTATGAAGTGCCGATGTTCGGTACTACAAATTTATTTGCTAGATTTTGTCCTGCTGCTCTTCCGGTACTGTAGTCTGCTCCATTGGGTACTACAACGTCATAAACCCATATCTGCACGTTATTCAACGAGCTGGTTAAAGCTTCAATTGCATTGAGCATTGCTATATGTGTTTGTACTTCCAGGGGATGCACACCCATAATAACTGCTACCTTATTTTGACCCGTTCCAAATGGTCCCAATTTTAGGACGTATCCATTGGAATTTTTACCCAGTAATGTAGTAGTGAATTTGGCTGTACCGTTTAATACTGCTTTCGGACCCAAAGTCTGTGCGTACCAGGATTTTACTGAAACAGTGCCAGGGAGTGCTTTGTTCACATTATAGTAGGCCATGACTTTACTGTACATGTAAATAAGGGAAGCATAATTCATTTTTCCCCTTGATGTTGTTACATAGCTAGGTAATTTGCCATATTTAGTTACATATGTGGTTATTTTATTTGCATAGTTGAGATACTGAGACTTAGTGATTGTTCCACTGGTTACTGTTTCACTAAGGCTAGTAGATTTAGCAACACTTTTAGGTTTTATCTGACTCTTGTTATTACTAGCTACATTTTTCGTTGCTTTGGTCAATAAATAAAGGAATTGTGAATTAGTCACTTTTGTGTTACCAACAGCTACACTGGTTGGTAAACTGTATTTAGTATCAACATTGTGCTTAACAGCCACTGCTGACTGGCTGATTTGGGTAGTATTATAGCTGGTTGAACTGGTTGTTGCAGCTGCTGCTGCTCCAATGCTCAAAAGCATAAATATACCTACCAATATTGGTACAAATTTTTTACTTAACATTTTTTAAATCACCTCAAAAAATATAATATTAGAATTAACCCTTTCTAGGATTTTCATTACTTTGTAGGATTTCCATTAGGATTGTTCGGGTTTGCTCCGTAATTTGACCCAGTCAAACCATAACCGCTTCCGCTGCTAGAACTATTTTTTTTACTGCTTCCAGTGGTGGTGCTTTTTGACGAGTTAGTGTTAGTTTTAGTACTTTGACTGGTTTTTTGTGTATTTCCAGAAGTTGTTGTTGCAGCTGTAGTGTTAGATAGATTTCCAGAGCCACCATTGTTCGAACTGTTGTAGGCTGAGTTGGAAGTATTGTTATTATTACCTAAACAACCTGAAACCAGTACACCTCCAAATACAAGAGCTATAACCAGAATTGATATTGAAATTGATTTTTGATTCATTTAAACACCTCTAAACTTGGATCATTATTATGTTGTCATCCAATTTAAACTAATGGTTTATTATTATATAATTCAATTAACCAATCAAACAAATTATTATTTTATTGTAATAATTAAACCGTTCCTGTTAAGATTATNNCATTATAAACCCAATAACAAATAGAAATATGGGTGTTCCTGTTATTTGGATTGGAGTCACGTTTTTTTTTAATTTGTCTAATATCTTTAATATCCCAAATATTTTTAAAATTAAAAATCTCAGAAAAAATTCAATTAAAATAATATTAAAGGCAAATGAATGATCTTAAAAATTTTTATCAAAACTTGAAATATATAAATAATTATAGATTTAAAAAAAATAAATAATTAAATTCCTTCACCCCTCACTACTGGATATTCATATCCTAACAGATTATCTATAAGAATAACACGTGTATAATTTTCTTTCTTTTCAGACATCTGATTGTAATTTATCTTAATTGTATCTGATCCAATTACTATTCTTTCAATTGAAGGATCGGTATCTCTATCGTACATTTTTTCTTTGTCTATCTCAAACTCTATATTTACCCATGAAACATCCATTAATATCACCACGCTAAATTTATCCATATATAAATAATTTTTTTTAAAATTTAAATCAACAACAAAATATTAAACAAGAACTAATAAATTTTTTTCTATAATTCCAATTATTGAAAATCATCCAATTTTTTTTTAAATTAATATCTTGTTTTTATTTAAGAATAATAAATCTTATAAAACAATTGAAATGTTTCATATTAACCAAACTAAAAATTTATAGTACTGTAATAACAGATATAATCCAGTGGTAATTATGAAAAAGACATTGGAGAATTTAACTAAAGCGTTCATTGGTGAAAGCCAGGCAAGAAACAGATATACTTTGTATTCTAAGATAGCTAAAGAGGAGGGATACATTCAGATTTCAGATATCTTCCTTACAACGGCGGATAATGAAAGAGAACATGCAAAATGGCTATTCAGGATGATCCAAAATTTGAAAAAAGAATTTGGAGATGTTGAATCAACTACTGTTGAAGCAGAAGCCCCTCTAATAATGGCAAGCACACCCGAAAATATAATAGCTGCAATTGCTGGTGAACACTATGAAAACAGTGAAATGTATCCTGAATTTGCAGATGTAGCAAATGAAGAGGGATTAGATGATGTAGCTGTACGGCTAAGAGCAATAGGAAGGGCAGAGGAACATCACGAAGCAAGATACAAACAACTCTTAAATGTAGTTGAAACCGGAACTGTACTAGAAAAAGACCACGAAGTAAAATGGCTCTGCACAAAATGTGGTTATGTTCACACAGCAGCTAAACCACCATTAAAGTGTCCTGCATGCGACCATCCAAGTAAATACTATCAAATATTATGTGAGGAGTACTGATTTAAATGTTAGAAAAAGGACAAATTTTCAGGTGCAATACCTGTGGAAACATGTTTGAATTGATACACGTAGGCGGCGGAACATCCACATGCTGCGGAACAGAAATGGAACTCTTAAGTGACGCACCAAAGGATGTCGGAGCTGAAAAACACATACCAATAATCGAGAAAACAGATTCAGGTGTTAAGGTGAAAGTTGGAAAAGTAGCACATCCAATGGAAGAAAAACATTACATAGCATGGATCGAAATCATTACTGACAACGGAACCCAAAGAGCATTTCTAAAACCTGGAATGGCACCAGAAGCAGAGTTCATGGTCAATGACATCAGCAACTTAAAGGCAAAGGAATACTGCATAATCCACGGACTTTGGAGATCAATGGACTGATTTGTCTACAGATGTAATCTTTAGATTAAATCCTTTAAACTTAACAAAAGTTAAGTTGATCTTTTTTATTTTTTTTAAATAACTTCCCATATGGACTCTATATCAATTAGAATCAAGTTATTGGAAAATTGGGTCATTTTTATAACATCATTTCCCTTCAATGATTGTTAATGAGATCATTCATTTTGTAATCATATTGGCTACAAGATTTAGTATCTTGTGGAACATAGTTCTAGCTCAATAATGCAATTAAAAAAAAAAATTATATCTGACTTTGGATTAAAATGGAATTAAAATAACTGAAAAAATGATTGTAATCAATGCAGATTAATGGCTTTTTTAATGTATAACAGGCATTTATAGGTTTATTATGATTTCGAAGGTTCTAAGAAATTTGTACGTAGAATAAATGCATTTAATATAAGGATATATTGTTTAAAATGACTTCATTTGTTGAAAATACCTACCGAGTAAGCTTATCCACAACACCCTATTTCAATAAGATTTAACCTAGTCTTAAATTAAAATAGCTCAATGAGTGCTTTTTTTTGGGAATTAAAACCAAAGCTTTTATAAATGATATAAGGTGATTCAATAATAGGTTGATAAACATCAAAATGATTGCTTATTTGATTTATATCAACAGGGAGGGAGTATAATTAAGAAAAAATTGTTATTATCAGTGCTATTACTTTTTAGTGTAACTCTTATTTTGAATGGAAGTATTAGTAGTGCTGCAACAGTCAATCAGACAAATATCAGTACATTTGATGCTTCAGTAGGAGGAAATGTACTCGCTAACTCAGCTATAAAAAATGACATCCCACGAACTAGTTTAAGTAATCAAATTTTCCAAATGACAAAGCACGGTTCTGTAATACTAAAATTTGGAAATGGCCATGGCCCTAAACTACTCATATCAGTGGGAATCCATGGAAATGAACCACAAGCCAATATTGCTGCTATGAAATACCTAGAATACATAAAAGACAAAAAATTCAAGGGAACAATATACATAATTCCATTCGATATTCCAAAAGATACAGCTTTAAACACCCGATACTACGAAGGATTGGATCCGAACCGTATAGCCAATAAAAAAGGTAGTCCCAGCTGGAAAATAGTCCAATTCGCAAAGAAAAATGGGATAAATTATTTAATAGATGTACATTCTGGAGGAGGAGTAGGTAAAAACGGATTTATATATCACAACGCAGTATCCACCAAAAATGAAAAAAAATGGATATCCTACATTGTATCAAAAACAAGAAGCTCTAAGGGTGTTGATAAAGCAGATAATCCGGGCATGATTCGCATCGCTTCACATAACTATGGTATCAATAGTATAACATTAGAAACAGAAAGAGATACTACACCACTCATATCTGCTGCTGAAGCAGAATTCAAAATGATTCTAGCAGCGACAAAATACTTAGGATTTCCCTGAACTAATAATTCGCATTAAATCCTTCTATCCTTAAAAATACTTTTTTCTTTTTTTACGAATAGATCATGAAATTTTTATTATATTTATAGGGTATATCAATATAATAGGGTTTAATATTTTTATCAGTTAATTAAAGTTATTTGCAGTTTATGTAACTACTAGAATAAATTTTTGACTCCTATTCTTATAAAAAATGACACAGATTTCAAATAGATCATCCTATAGAATATATAAATGGAGATGGTTCATAGCTTTTGGAGATCTGAATAAAATTCAGATAAATAATTTAAGAACTTCTAGATCAAATATTTTAGGGGTAAATAATAGCCCCCTTCTTTTTTATTAGGATTTAAAAAGTTTTGATTCTATTTTTAAGAAATATCTGAAATTTGAATCAAGGATAGTGTACACTATTTTTGATTACAAAACTTTAAGTTAAAACAAACCATTTAATAATTAAGGAAGTAAATATAAAAAAATTTGTAGATGTATAAAAGTGGATATTATGGATAATAAGATTATAATCTTGGGTATAGTGATAATAATAATCTTTTTTAGTGGATGCATCCAGTCAGATACATCTAAGATAGATGGAGTTTCTACATCAATAAATACCCATCTCAAAAATGGAGATGGAGACTATAACAATGCAGGGACTGATGCCAATAAATTTCTTTATAGCAAGGCATTAAAAGAGAGTGATAATGCATCTTCAGAATTTAATCAGGCTAGATCATTAGCTAGCCAAGGTTTCACCTATGCCCAGAATTCCAATGACACTGTATATATTAATTACATGCAGTCTGTATTAAATGAGATAGATGCTAAGATCAATGCTACGAATGAACTTAAAACAGCTATTCCATATCTAATGGATAACGACACAGTAAATGCTAACATCCATGTAAGTAATGCTAACGGGTTTATGAATAAAGCAACAACTTTTAACGATCAAAGAGAAAATATAGTTAAACAAAACCCTACAAAATTTAAATAATTAAATTTATAATCATATAATATAAAAATACTAATTTTATGAGGTTAAAAATGATAAAGAAATGTATTGAATGTAAAGGTAAAGGTTACAATATCACAAGTTACAAGGTTTGCGAAAGCTGCCACGGAACAGGTGTTAAAAGTGAGGTGGATCTTAAAAACCACTTCAAAGGAGTTTCATCCACCGCAGTTAAACGATTTGAACTTGATGAAGAACAGGATGTCCCATGTGGAACATGTAATGGAAAGGGAGAAATTGAAGTTACAGAAGAATGCCCTGAATGCGGTGGGAAGGGAGAATTAAACGTCTGCAGAAAATGTGGTAAATCCTTGGACCATGGAGATTACTGCAGTGACTGCCAGCCTAAAGACATAGTCTACATACTTCATCCAGCGTGTGACATTGACGATCTTGAAATTGGAAGCGAATACAAGGGTAAGATAACAAGGGTAGAAAACTATGGAGTATTTGTAAGNNATCAAGGGTTCCTATGAAGTTATCAAACTTAAAAAAAATATCTCACGCACCAAGATAAACGAAATCAACAACAAATTTATGGGCAAATCAGTTAGAATCATCGGTGAAGTTGTACAAGTACAACAGACTTCAGGACCAACCATATTCACAGTTTCAGATGAAACCGGTACTACTTGGGCTGCTGCATTTGATGAACCCGGTGTTAGGGTTTATCCGGGAGTAAACACTGGAAACATAGTTGAAGTACTGGGTGAGGTCAACCTCCACGGAGGTAAGATACAGATAGAATCAGAGTCAATTGACAGGCTTATAGGACAAGATTCAGTGGACATAAGGAAACTTATCGATGATGCAATCAACGAACGTGCAGAACCAGATGACACAGAGTTTTTAATTGAAAGTGACACCCTCAACTTACTAAGACCCATGATGCACAATGCTGCAAAGGCAATAAGAAGGGCCATACTTGATGGTAGGTCTATCTTGGTTAGGCACCATGCAGATGCAGATGGAATTTGTGCTGGAGTTGCAATAGAAAAAGCAGTTGTACCGCTTTTAAAAGAAGCTAATAATAATAGTGATGCTGAATGGCATTACTTTAAAAGAGCTCCAAGTAAGGCACCTTTCTATGAGATTGAGGATGTTGTTAAAGACCTATCATTTGCACTTGAAGATGTGGAACGACACGGCCAAAAACTCCCCCTCTTAGTATTATTAGACAATGGATCAACTGAAGAGGACATGCTGGCCCTCATGAAGGTTAAAATTTACGATATAGAAGTAGTTGTTATCGACCACCACTTCCCTGGCCAGGTAGTTGATAGAACTGTTGCAGTGGATGAATATGTCGATGTACATGTTAACCCGTACCTGGTAGGGGGAGATTCACAGATTACAGCAGGAGCTCTTGCAGTTGAAGTTGCTAATATGATAAACCCAGAGGTAACAGAAAAAATTATGCACTTGCCAGGAATTGCAGCTGTAGGAGATCATGCAGCATCCGATGAGGCTAATAAATACATAGAATTAGCAGCAGATAGAGGTTACACTCGTGATGAACAGGATAAAATTGCATCATGTGTGGATTTCGAGGCATTTTATCTAAGATTCATGAATGGAAGGGGAATAATAGATACCATACTGGGACTTGGGAATAAGGAGAAACATGGGAAACTTGTTAACGCACTATACAAAGAATCATTGAAAAGGGTTCAAACCCAACTCAGGGCGGCTCTTCCAAATTTAAAGACTCAAAAGCTTCCTAATGGAATAATATTCAATGTATTGGACGTTGAAAAGTATGCACATAAATTCACTTTCCCTGCACCTGGCAAGACCTGTGGATTTGTTCACGACTCCATAGTGCAGAAGTACGGCGAGGAAACACCAATTGTAACCTTAGCATATGGTCCTGATTTTAGTGTTATAAGGGCAACAGATGCGGTTAACGAAATGTTTGGATTCAATCTGAACGAGATTGTTTGGAAACTAGCCAAAAAAATACCTGAAGCAGGAATAGATGGTGGAGGCCATGAATGTGCAGGTTCTCTTAAATTTGTTGAGGGACTCTCTAAGAAGGTTTTAGAATCTTTTGCAAAAGAAGTTGTAGATCTAGGTAAATAGAGACAGTATTATGAATAAAAATGATAATAAAAATCTCTTACTTATCCCCTTTCTTTGTGTATTATTTTTCTTAGAATTATTAATTCAATTAAGTAGGTCCTGTTTCAAAAGTATTATTAAATTTTAATTTAAATATTGTAAAGTTACTGATTTACATCTGGTTTTCCATTTCCTTGTAGTAATCACACAACTCGGCTATGGGACAAATTTCATGCTTTGGTCCTATTGGTCTGCATATAGTCTGACCGAACTGTACAAAGAGGTCGTTTAGGGGAAGCCAATACATCTTTGGAACAACTTTCATGAGTGCTATCTCTGTTTCATCTGGATTTTTGGTATTGACAATTCCTATACGATTGGATATCCTGTGGACGTGCACATCAACAGGTATGGCATCTTTGTGAAATCCGTAGACCAGTACACAGTTGGCAGTTTTTCTTCCAACACCTGGAAGGCTTAGAAGTTCTTTGAGATCGTCGGGCACAACGTCGTTGTAGTCTTCGTGTATTATACGAGACACTTCCTTAACCCTTCGTGCTTTAACATGATAAAATCCAGATTTCTTTATTAGTACCTCAACTTCTTCTACGGGAGCATATGCAATGGCATCAGGGGTTGAAAACTTTGAGAAAAGTAATGCAGAAGCTGCATCAGTATTTTCATCCCTTGTTCGCTGTGATAATATGGTTCGAATAAGAACACGGAAAGGATCGCTGTCTTCAAAGATTCTGAGAGCGTATATCTCTTCCAACTTTTCAACTATTATTTTTATCCTAGACATTCAAATTACAACTCATGGATTTATTAATCATTAATTAATTAGCATAATATCTTATTAGGTCTTTTATAATCTTAAGCTTTATTTTTAATCATATGTATCAGTAGCAGAATCCCCTCTCCTACTCCCTGTCCGCTGGTTGCAACTGTGGGTATTATTGGAGTTTCAGGTTTGATGGTGTGATGTTCAATCACACTAGAGCTTATATCCTGTTTATTAGCAAATAAAACGTATGGAACATCCTGTAAATTGAGCTTCTTAAGTATGGCTTCATCAACATTACTTATTCCCTTTGAACTGTC
>PMMV01000099.1:0-23745 GCA_003162115.1 Methanobacterium sp. | reverse complement strand
TTGTAGGATCCTAATACCACAATCTTAAGCTCTTTTTTTTTCATGTTTCATTTCCTGTCGTTAATTTTTTCATAATCTCTGGGAAGTATGGAAAGGAGATATTGTAAACAGAAGCATCTTCTATTTTTATGTTACCTACCTTTAATCCTATAATATAAAATGCCATNNTCGGTTTCCTTGAAACGTGCGTGTTCAACCCCTGTTATACGTGTTGTTCCATTTGCCATAGCACCTAATGCTGCAACTGTCGGAAGGAGGTCAGGGGCGTTTTGAAGGTTCACATCGATTCCATTGAGTATTCCATGTCCACAAATTTTCACTTCATTATTTTTAATTTTAACATCCGAACCCATATCCTCCACTATGTCCAATATTAGTTTATCGCCCTGTTTTGAATCATTTGTTAAATTTTGGATGGTTAAATCTGAATTTATGGATGCAGCTGCTGCAATTAGGTATGATGCCGATGAATAATCTCCTTCTACAGCATAATCTTTTGATCTGTAAATTTGTGGGTCTATATGGAATGATTTTCCTNNTAGGGTTTTGATATGAAATCACCCATGATTTGAAGATCCACACCATTTTCTGCGTACGGAGCTGCCATGAGTATCGATGATATGTACTGTGAGCTAACATTTCCTTTAATAGATGTTTTCCCTCCTTTAAATCCACTTTTTATAATAATTGGCGGTTTTCCATTGTTTCTGGTAGATAATACAGATACTCCCAACGGTAAGAGTGCATCGAGTAAATCTTGCATTGGACGGGTTCTCAGTGATTTATCTCCGGTCAATACTGTATATCCATCAGTTAATGATGCTACACTTGTTATGATACGAAGTGTGGTTCCTGAATTTTTAAGATCGAGCACGTTTTTTGGTGTTTTGAGTTTTCCACTGACCCCATCTATTTCACAGTAAGTATTATGTTGTTTAACATGGGATCCAAGTGCTTTGCATGAATTTAATGATGCCAAGGTGTCTTCAGAGTACAACGGGTCTTTTATGGATGAAATACCGTCAGCTAGTAAGGCCATAATAAAAGCGCGGTGGGTATAACTCTTTGAGGGTGGTGCCTTAATAGTACCATCTATTCTGTCAGCTGCTTGTACCATGATTTCCATTAGATCACAATCTCCAGTACCACATCCAACTCTTCTGAGTGGAATATCTCAACTTTCTCCCCTGAACTTCCAACAATTATCTTTCGACTAGTGACATAGTCATCAGTTAGTCTAAGTCCATCTATCAATATTTCCCCATCTTTTTTAAGGGTTTCATATATTTCATGGGGATCATTTGATTCTAGGTACTTCACTATTACAGGTGCATCCTTTTTAAAATCTGGTCCGACTTTACTCATTACAGGTGTTATTTCCACTACTCTTTCCTGGACATCTGGTTTTCCAATCTCAATTTTAAGGTTTTTGATCCTTATGGTACCTTTTATATCTGATTCCAACCGTTCTAATGCACTGTATAATTCTGGTTTAGTGGTGTAAATAGTTGCAGATTTTATTGGAATATTTAATGGTCTTCCTGTTGCTGATTTAAACCTTCTAATATCCCCAATGATACTAACAGCTATTTCTCCCAGCTTTTCGGCCTTCTCGTCCAATAATTCTGCTACTGGTACTGGCCAAGCCGTTTGGTGTATACTTTGATCTCCCTCTTCAAGATAGTGGTTTACTTCTTCTGTGAAATGTGGTGTTATAGGTGATAAGAGTTTTAGAGCCGTGGATACAACTGTTTTTAGAGTGTATCTTGCAGCATCCTTGGATGGAAGAAGATCATCTGAATCTGTGTAAAGACGATATTTAACAGATTCTATATACTCGTCACAGAAATCATGCCATATAAATGCCTGTATTTTATTCTTAGCCTCTGCAAAGTTGTAGTTTTCAAGATATCCAGTTACATCTACTACTAAGTGGTTGAGTTTGGAAAGAATCCATTTATCCATGGGATTTAGATTTTCAATTGCCAATGGTTCATCCAGTTCATAGTCAACTAAGTGTATGTTTATGAATCTGAATGCATTCCAGAATTTTCTAAGAAACTTATAACCATTTTTAACATCTTTCCAGTCGAATGGAATATCTGATCCCGGTACACTGTTTGCTGACCATAACCTAATACTGTCAGCGCCGTATTCATCAATAACAGCTTCAGGGGCAATTACATTACCACGAGATTTGCTCATTTTATGTCCATCTTCTCCAAAAACCATTCCATTTACAACGATTCTGTTGAATGGTTTCTCACCTGTCAGGGCTTTACATCTTAATACGGTGTAAAATGCCCATGTTCTTATTATATCGTGTCCCTGTGGTCTGAGATCTGAAGGGTAATAATTTTTAAAGTCTGATGATGGCCAGCCTGCAATTACCATAGGAGTGATTGAACTGTCCATCCATGTGTCAAGAACATCAAATTCCCCTGTAAATTCATTACACCCGCATTCACATTGATGGGGAGGATTTTCAATTGATGGGTCAACTGGAAGATCCTCGGGATCAGGAAGCTGTACTTTTTGACAGTTGTTACAGTACCAGACTGGTATGGGTGTTGCAAACAGTCTTTGCCTGGAAATACACCAGTCCCAATCCATGGAACCTGTCCAGTTCACTAGTCTTATTTTCATATGCTCAGGAATCCAGTCAATTTCTTCTGCTGTTTCGATTATTTGACTTTCAAGTTCCTTTACCGCCACGAACCACTGTTTTTTCACCAGTATCTCTATTGGAGTTTTGCATCTCCAACAGAGCCCAACATTCTGATCAACTGGTTCCTGTTTTATAAGGCATCCATCAACTTTAAGGTCTTCAATAATGGCTGTTTTACATTCTGGTATTGAAAGTCCTTTATACTTGCCTGAAACTTCTCTCATCTTACCTGTTTCATCTATGGCTTCTATTATGTCTAGATCATGTTTATTAACCCATGATACATCAGTTTTGTCACCAAAGGTACATATCATAACAGCACCGGTACCAAATTCAGGATCAACTTCAGTGTCGGTTATTATTTTAACCGACCTTTTGTAAAGTGGGACTTCAACACTTTTTCCCTCAAGATGTTTGTAGCGTTCATCATCAGGGTGTACTACAACTGCAACACAAGCAGACAGTAGTTCTGGCCTTGTGGTTGCGATTTTAACATTACCATCACCTTCAGTCTCTGGGAATTCTAGGTAATTTAAATGGGTTTTATTGTCATTATAATCCACTTCAGCAAATGCTATTGCGGTTTCACAGCGTGGGCACCAGTTAACTGGATGAATAGCCTGGTATATTAAGCCTCGGTTGTAGAGTTCAATGAAAGATAATTGTGTTTTAGCACGATACTCTGGGGTCATGGTTACGAATTCCCTTGACCAATCCTGTGAAAAACCAAGTGATTGCATCTGCTTTTTCATCTGGTTAATATTATCAAGTGTGAGATCTATGCACATTTTACGGAATTCATTCCGGGGTACATCATTCTTTCGAATATTGTAAATTTCCTCAACTTTCACTTCTGTTGGTAATCCATGACAGTCCCATCCCTGTGGAAACATAACATCATAACCCCTCATACGCATAAAGCGGGCGATAATATCTATAAATGTCCAGTTTAAAACATGTCCTATGTGAATTGAACCTGTTGGGTAAGGTGGTGGTGTGTCTATAATGTACCTTGGTCTTGTACCATCACCTATGAACCTGTGCAAATGGTCTTCTTCCCATTTAGTCTGCCATTCTGCTTCTTTCGAGTGATCGTAATCTGCTGGTATGTTATCTTTGCTCATCTAATTCTCCTCTTAAATACAGTCCAAAATAGGTAAATTTCTTAACCGATTAAATAATACTTATTTATAATTTTAAACTCTTATCCTACTAATTATAGATTGATGATTATATTTTATACACATAATACTATTACTAATATGACCTTGATCCGTTCTCCATATTCATACTTTTTAAGAAATCCTATTTTTAAAGGCACATTTGAAGTTGTTTCAATACATTAAACAGTAATGTATACTTAAATTTAATTACTTTACCAGTTGTAAATGTTTTTGTATTTAGAAAATAATATTGGAAATATTAAGAAATTTATCATGGAGTTTGATCACATAATAGAAAAAAAATTTTTATCAGAGGATGGAAGAATTCATCATGGCAAAAAAATTGATGAAAAGGATAATTTTACGGTTATAGAGTGTGAATATTGTGGTTTTACACATGTAATCCCCATTCCAGAACAAGAAGAATTAGAAAAACTTTATGAGGACGAATATTATTCTTCAGACAAACCATTAACCTTCAAAGAAACTGAGGAAGATAGAAGTTGGTGGGAACTTCATTATAATATTTACTATGAGTTAATAGAAAAAAATCTAAATTCAAATTCAAAAAAATTATTAGATATAGGTTCTGGTCCTGGACTTTTCCTGAAAGTAGGTAAAAAACGAGGATGGAATGTAACAGGGTTTGAACCTTCTATACGAGCTTACCAATGTTCAAAAAAATTTGGATTAAATATTATAAACGATTTCTTTGATGTTAAAACGGCATTGGAAGATGGAGCATTTGACGTTGTTTCAATGTTCAACGTTATAGAACATTTAGCGGATCCCAAAAGTATAATCAAAGATGTTAAATCTGTTTTGAAAGAACGGGGTTTATTCTGTATTATAGCACCTAACGATTACAATCCCCTTCAAAATACTTTAAAGAAAAATTTAAATGTTGACTCTTATTGGTTAGAACCCCCTGAGCATCTTAACTATTTCAACTTTCATTCTATGAGTAAACTTTTGGAAGAGTTAGATTTTGAAGTGATAAATTCCTTAGCCACGTTCCCGATGGAATTTTTTATTTTAAATGGAAAAAATTATCTTAATAATGAAATTTTAGGGCATAAATGTCATGTTATAAGGAAAAATTTCGAAATGAATCTGGCAAAAAATGATAAAAACCTCCTATACAACTTCTTCAGTTTTTTAGCTGAAAATGAGATAGGAAGAGAATTTGTGATATTAGCTAGGCTTAAATAGAAAAAGACTATGATCATTTATTCCTGGGAAATAATAATCAGGATTGTTTTGTTGATAAATATTTTCAAGCTTTAATTGTTTAAATTTATCTTACAGTTTTTAAGAAATTCTTTTAAAATATCAAATTTTTTTTAGCAAATTTATATTAGAATAAAGATACAAATAATCTATTACAACTTATTACACCTAAATCAAATCAATTTTTTTTGGATTCAGAGATTAAAAGAAGGTTAAAAAATGAATAAAAACATTGAAGTGTTGCTAATAAATCCTTACGATGAAAATGCAGTGAAAAATGCTCTTGGTTTCATAACACCTCCTTTAAATCTNNTTCTAATCAAGCTGAAAAACTAAATCCAAAGTTAGTAGGTGTAACAGCTACTACCTCCACCATTAAAAGTGCCTTGAAATACTTGGAACTGATCAAAAACGTTCTACCCGAAACATTAACTGTGATAGGGGGACCCCATACTACTTTCATGCCNNCATGCCATATGAAACCTTAAAAAATTGTGAAAATTTGGATGTGGTGGTAATTGGAGAAGGCGAGGAAACAATTGTGGATTTAACAGACCATACAACCCAAAATATTGAAGATATAAATGATGTTAATGGGATAGTGTACAGGGATTTGAAGGATGGTAATTTAAAGACTACAGAAAAAAGGCCATTGATAAAGGATCTTGATAAATTACCTTTTCCAGCAAGACATTTGGTTCCATTTGATTCGTACGGTGTTTCTCAAGAACAAACTGGTGGAATAATAACCAGCAGAGGCTGTGTATATAATTGTAACTACTGCTCATCATCTCTTATAATGGGTAAGAAGTTCCGATCCCGGAGCCCAGGTAACGTTGTAGACGAAATCGAGGAATTAATAAATACTTACCATATCAATGATATAGGCTTTATGGACGACACATTCATGCTCAATAAGAAAAGGGCAAGTGACATCGCAGATGAAATCAAAGCCAGAAGTTTAGATCTAACATTTGTAGCATCATCCCGAGTTGATAGGGTAGATAAGAGCCTGCTCGAAAATTTAAAAAGCTCCGGATTAAAAACAATTTATTATGGTGTAGAATCCGGATCCCAGCGCATTTTGGACCTCATGAAAAAGGGCATTACTCTTAAAAATGTTGAAGATGCAGTTAAAATGGCAAAAGATGTGAATCTAGATGTTTTAACATCTTTCATTTTAGGATATCCTGGTGAAACAGAAGAAGATATGAACACGACCATAGATTTCTCAACTAAACTTGATTCAGACTACTGTCAATATTCAATTTTAACTCCATTCCCCGGTACACCGATATACAAAGATCTAATCGAAAAAAATTTAATAGACAATGAAGATTGGGATAGATACACAGTACTAAAACCAATTTTGAAATACAATGAATTGGGTTTAAACAAGAAGTTGGTGGAAAGAAAACTTGCCACTGCTTATTTGAAATTTTATACACGACCAAAATATCTTTTAAAACATCGTCATATGATTAAAGTCATGTTACAAACTGTATTCAGGAGTTTTATTATTCCAAAACTCACAGGGGGTACTGGTAAAGGTTGGTATCAGAATTTAGATAATGAAACGTCTTCAAAGTAGATTAATAAAAAAATATATAATATAAACTTTAATAGTGGATTATACGACCAGATAAGACGAATTCAGATAAATAAACTATTTGGAGGGATTTTATGGGTGAGAAAACTGGTGAAATTAAAGGAAAAACAAAGGAACTGAAAGGAGAATTAAAGGGTAAGTTACAGCGTAATAAATGATTTAATTAAATTTATTCTATTTAATTTTTTTTGGAGGTATTAAAATGGTTGATAAAGATGAACCTATTGTAATGGGTACAGAAAATGAGGAAATGTCTGAAGAAGAAGAGAAAACACGTAATGAGCATATGTTAAGCGACATTGTCAACACCATAAAAGAGAAACAAGAAGAACTCGGGAAAAGCCTATCAGATTATACCACAACTTTCCAAAAGCCACTGGCAGATGTTATGGAAACTGAAAATTCTATAATAGTGATAACCGATCTCCCAGGTGTTAAAAAGGAAGATATTGATATTGATATTTCAGAGGACAGTATAGACATCACAGCAAAATTTGAAGATGAAATTGACGAAGAAGGAGCTAATTACATTAAAAAAGAGAGGAGTTATGGGGAAACAAAACGATCTATAAAACTTCCAACTCAAATAAATGTAAAAGAGGCAACTGCAAAATTCAATGACTCGATTTTGACTGTAAATCTTCCCAAATTAATGGAAGAGAAACATAAAGTCGATATTAAATAAAATTTTTTCTATTTTTTTTAGGTGATCTATTGGTTAGTATTAGAGCAGTGTTTAAAGGATTTATTTTATCGATTTTAATTGCGATAATTTTAAACATTCTAGGCTTCGTATCTGTACTGGGATTGCCGAGTTTTATGTTAGCTTTTCTACTTGGAGGTATAGTTCTTGGTTACATTTCATATGGCCGCATTTTCGATGGTTTTATTAACGGAGCACTTATGGGTATGGCAGGAGCAGTAATCCTATGGATAATCAATATTTTCGATGGTCAGATTATTGCATCTTCAGTTAATCTAATATTTTATTTTCCTTCAACCACAACACAATCAATAATTATTTTAATGGTCTTGGGTTCAATAGGTGGTGCAATAGGTGCCTTAATATTAAGATTAAATCGAAAGAATCGTAAATATGATAGGAAGATAATAGAAGATAGAGATAGAAGAGATGATTTATATTGGAGAGATTAGGGGTTAAATGGTTTTGATTTGCTATTTTTAGAACTATTTTATTTCACTAAAAATATGATTTACTCTACTCTATGAAGTGAAACTAGAGATTTTAAGTTAGTGGTCTCCATATGAAGAACGTCAAAACAATAATTTTAGTTGTTAAAGAAGCATCGTAATTATATCAGCATTTTAAAAAGATATTTGGAATATATCTATTATTTAATCAATGATCCAAATAGGGAACTGAAGGTTGTGATCCAGTTCTAAAGTAAAAAAATAATTAGATTAAAAAATATAGAATGGATATTATTTACTCAACTATTCTGACTTCTGTAATAGGTGGTTTGCCAAGAGCTCTAGCTATTATAATGGTTGCAATAACAGCAATTATTGTAATAACAATTGCATAAATTAATAAACCCGTAATGCCACTTCCTTTAGGCAATACTGAGACAATAATTGCTTGTATTGCAGAGTTCCAAGCCAATGCTGCAATCAATCCAAATGCCACGGTCAGTAAATTAGAAATAGTTCCGGCAACTTGTGTTTTTACTTCATTTGTTTGTTCCTTCATCTTTTTTAACCTCCTAAACTATCTAATTATTATTTTAAAATGAAAAATATTTAAGTATTTTGGTTATTAACCATATATCAAACCTAAAACCATTGTATAATCAATAAAAATTTGTTTAGAATAAAATAGTTATCAAAATTATTTAATGAGATTTTGATAAGTCAGTAAGGAGAAGTTATAAAGAGATGTTTATTAATAATAAATCAACTTCTAAGTTTTATAATATAGATTAAGTGGATTATTGAAAATTTTAGTGCTGTGTGGGGATGGAACACACATTAAACAATAACCTTTTTTAGTATTAAAACCACATTGTCAATAAAGAAATATCATAGTTTAATGTTGTGATAATCATAAAAAATTATTGAATTTAGACTAGTAACAGCAGATTTTAGGGTTTAAAGATACATTATTGTAACAATTTTCATGGTGATTATGAATGGAGATATTATGGTTCTATATAGCAGTGATCCTTGCGATCAGTGACGAGATACACAGCCGGATAATGTGGGGAGTATTTGCAGACTTCTACATACTCCTTGCTGGGGTCATAAAGGAGAGTGTTGCTTCAAATATTCGACTTTGGATTGTTCACGAAGGTATGGAGGCATTTTTTCATTTTGTCTTCCTATCAGTGATTTTCTTATCACTTGAAATAGGTATACTGGCAGCCATGATTCACATGGTAGTAGATCTATACCATGAATTTTCAGGGATAGAACTGAACTCATTGGGTCACAGATGTTTGCATTTTACAATTGAATCCCTATTCTTTATCATTATTTTCGCTGCAGGAGTTCCCACATAATTTTTTTTGATGTTGTTTGGAACAAATAAACTAAAAAAAACATATTAAAACAATAGTTCAATGATGTTTAAGATAAATTAAACATTGAATTTTATAAACAAAGTTATTATAAATTATGAATAGGATGATAATATTATGCCAGTTATAAATTTCAGCTATGAATATTTCAACCAGGTTTTAGGGAGAGAGATCACTAAGGATCAACTTATTGANNATGCTTCCAATGATCGGAAGTGATATAGAACATTATGACGATGAAATGATCAAGGTCGAGTTCTTCCCAAACAGACCAGATTACTTCAGTGTAGAAGGGATTACTAGGACTGTTAATGGATTCCTTGGTATTGAAAAGGGACTGCCAAATTACAGTTTATCCAAATCTGGTGTGAGCATAACTGTGAACCCTGAACTAAGGGATATAAGGCCATACACAGCTTGCTGTATAGTCGAGGGAATTTCGTTAGATGAAAATAAATTAAAGGGACTTATGGATTTTCAAGAAGATCTGCACTGGGTCTTAGGTCGTGACAGAAAGAAGGTTGCAATTGGAATCCATAACTTGGACGTTTTAAAGCCGCCATTTACATACAGGGCAGCTGAACCAGATAAATTTTCATTTGTTCCCCTCGAAACTGTAGAGAAGATGAACCTGCATGAAATTCTAGAGTATCATAAGAAAGGAAAGAAATACGCTCATCTCATGGATAAATTCGATAAATATCCTTTAATAACAGATTCTGATGATAATGTGCTTTCTATGCCTCCTATAATAAATGGTGAACTTACAAAGCTTACTGAAAATACTGTAAATATTTTGATTGATGTGACTGGTACTGATGAAAGGGCTGTTAACTTTGCACTTAACATAATTGCCTGTTCCTTTGCTGAATCAGGGGGCAGTATCAAGACCATGGAAATTATCTATCAAGATAGAACAGTTGAAACCCCGGATCTCACACCTAAAAAGATGTATGTTAATTTGTTAAATGCTAGGAGTATTCTGGGCATTGATCTTTCAGCAGATGATGTTGTTGATATGCTACATAGGGTGAGACTAGGAGCAGAGGCAGAAGCAGATGATAATATTGCTGTTCTTGTTCCTGCTTACAGGATTGATATTTTACATGAGGTTGATATTATCGAGAACATTGCAATAGGCTACTGTTTCAGAAAGATCGTAGCAAAACTTCCACAAGTTGCAACTGTTGCATATCCAGATATTGCAAGGACCTTTGAAAACAGAGTGAGGGAAATAATGATAGGTATGGGCTTTTATGAGGTAATGAGCCTCATGCTCACCAGTGAAAGCCAGCACTATGCTAATATGAAATTAGACGAAGATGAACATGTTATGGTTGCTCAACCGATATCCCAGGATCGTACCATGATAAGGAAAAGTCTCATGAACGGTTTGATGGAATTTTTAGAGGACAACAAACACGAAGAACTTCCACAGAAAATATTTGAAGTGGGAGATGTAGCCTACATTGATTCGGATACTGAAACAGGGACTAAAATAATTAAAAAAATTGCTTGTGCAGTTACTCATTCTAATGCAAACTTCACGGAAATAAAATCTATAACAGATTCATTTGTTTCAAATATAGGACTTAAAATGATACTTGAACCCATTGACCATCCTTCATTTATAAAGGGTAGGTGTGCAACTTTTAAGGGAGTATCTACAGATGAAGAAGGAAATGATGATATTAGTATGGGTTCTGTTAAAGGATTTTTTGGGGAGCTTAACCCTGAGGTTATAACCAACTTTGAACTTGAATATCCTATAGTGGCATTTGAAATAGAATTTAATGGTTAAAATAAATATTAACTAAAACTATTTTTTTAAACTATTTTTAATTAAAAGATCGTAATTAATCCCCTGTAACCGTGACAGTTACCTTTCTACGCCTTGGTCCGTCGAGTTCAACAAAGAATATACTCTGCCAGGTTCCAAGGTCTAGTTTTCCATCGTACAATGGGATTGTAACAGTGTTACCTATTAAAAAGGATCTTATATGGGAATCTGCATTATTGTCTATTCTGTTATGATTATAATTTTTATTAGGGGGTACTATGTTTTCAAGGGCGTCTTGGAAATCTTTTAAAAGTCCTTTTTCATTCTCATTTATTACGATACCCGATGTTGAATGTCTGCTGTAAATATTTACCAAACCATTTTTACAACTGCTTTGTCCCACAATTAACTGTATTTCCTGGGTTATATCATGGATTTCAATTCTTTCATCTGTTTTTAAATCAAATACTTCTCTAATCATCGCTAAAACATTATTTTAAATTTAATAATGTAGATTAAATTTAATCTATAATTATTTGAATTGAGCTTCAATGTCTTCGTTGTTCATGATACGTTCGCAGTAATAACATCGAAGCATCAGAGGGTTTGTATCAATTACATGAAATTTGGTTTTAACTGGTTCGTTGGTATTAGTGATACAGTTTGGGTTGGGACAAATAAGAATTCCCCTTACATTATTTAAAAGTGTAACCTTGCCCTTTTCAACTATTTCATATTCTCTTACTATGTTTATGGTTGCATTTGGAGCAATGAGGGCTATTTTATCTACTTCACGTGATTTAAGTTCTCTTCCCTCAATTTTGACAATATCCTTGGCCCCCATCTGAGAGGACTTCACATTCATTGCAATTGTGACAGCAGCTTCTTTGCTGGGTAGTCCTAATATTTTAAGAACATTTAATGCTTTGTTGGCAGTAATATGATCTATAACTGTCCCATTTCTAATTGGTTTGACCTTCAGTTCCCTAGGAGTTTTCATGGATTTCCCTTATTTTTAATTTTTTTTATTCTTTACTTGAGATAATTAATTATGATATTCATTTTATTAAATATAAGACTTACCTAACTATAATAAAATATTTTATATCAAACTGTTTTAATTTCTAATCATCCATAACAGTTTAATATAAATAATCTACCGGGATTCGGAGTATCAATACAATTTAAAGTTTTTAAATTTGGGAAATGTTATTATAATTAATTTAATAATTAATTGGTTATTGGTTCAAAATTTATCAAGATTCAGAGGTGAATTTATATAATAATGTTAAAAGAAGGTGCTATGGACTAAATGGATATTATCAAGAATATGGTTTCAATCTGTAGATTTAATTGATTAATTTAGTTGAAAAATTGATGAAAAAAAACCCCTTAAAACTGATTTAAAAAAAAAATAAAGAGTTTGATAAAATATTTACTTTCTACCCTTCTTACCTTTACTTTTTTTCCCTTTCTTACTCTTTTTACCTTGTACTGATTTATTACGTCCCCTAACTGTTTCTTTATCTTTTTTATCCTCTTTTTTATCTTTTCCGAGTAAAAGTACAATGAACTTAGCGTAAACAGGCCGGGTTATGAATATTCCAATTAAAACACCTACAACGGTGGTGAAAGCAAATCCAGATAACAAACCAATTCCTGTGGCACCCCTTGAAAACCCAACGTAGGCTAATGGTAGCATAGCAGCTATTAGAGTTGCAGCAGAAGCATATATGATGAAGAAGGCGTTATTAATTTTGAACTTAAGAGCAGTTATTGTTCTTTTAGTTTCAATGCCCTTTTTCAGAACTTCATCTGTAATTATGATCTGATCGTCTACACCGGTTCCTATGGCCGCAATTATACCTGCAATTGCTGCAAGATCTATGTTCCAATGTGTAACCGATGCAACTCCAAGAATGAGTACAAGTTCGGATAAACTTGTTATTATAATTGGAATTACCAGCAATGGAGTTCGGTATCTAATGAAAACTATAATTGCTATAACCAGAAGTGCAAGGAATCCTGCAATGAGTGCTCCGGTTTTAAACTGGCTTCCGAGGTCAGCTGAAACAGATTGTATCCCAACAATGGAAACCGATACAGGAAGGGCTCCTGACTCTAGAACAACTTGAATTGATTTGGCTTGTGCCTGGGCAGCTGCTGCTGACTGTTCTGTTCCACTTACCTGGACATCTGTAGATGGAACACCATTAGCTAAATCAGCACCAATTTCTGGTGATGAAACCAGATTATCATCTAAATACATCTGTACAGGTGTTCCTGCTTTACCATCAGCAAGCTTTGCAAAATTGGTAGCACCTTGAACTGTTACTGTGAAAGGGACAACCCATTGATTTCCAGTTACCTGATATGGTTTAACATTTACAATGTCGGTTCCAACTAATGCTGTCTGGTTATCTATCGTGGCCACAAACTTACCCGGTGTTCCAACAACTTTAGCAACATCTTGAGGTTGAACACCAGCTATTTCTACAATAACATCTTGATTTCCACTTGGACGTACTTGTACATCCGTTACACCAAAGGCGTTTAAACGTTTATCAAGAACATTGGTAACTTTGTTCATGGTGTCTGTGTCAACTGGCTGTGCAAGATGGATCTGAATAAGTGATCCTCCCTTAAGATCAAGACCTTGTTGAATTCCTAATACAGATATTGCACCAATACTTCCGATTAACAAGACTATTAGAAGGATAACCCTATAATCTTTTAAAAATTCCATGAAGTTCATCTGTGACCCTCCATGTACCATCTAAGTATTCCAAGGTTCATGAGCCACGTTGCAAGTACATCAGCTATCAGTCCGATTATAAGTACAGCAGCAATTTGATCCAGAACCTGGGCATATGGCATTAAGAATTTCACTACAAGGTAAAGTGCCATCATGGATCCTATTGCAGCTGCTGCCATGGTGAATCCAGTTTTCATAGCATCTTTGGCTCTTTCATTTATGGTTCCTTCCCTTCTCTTTAGAACCCTTGTTGTTAGAAGTATGTCAGTATCCACACTGTATCCAATCAACATCAACAGAGCACCAACAGATGCAAGTGATAGGGGAATTCCAAATATAGACATTCCTCCGATTGCAATTATTATATCACAAAATGCAGCGAGTATAACAGCCATTGAAGGCACGAAATTTCTGAATATTATAAATACAGTTATGGACATGAAAATGAATGCAAATGCAAGTGCATAATAAACTTGGTTCAGCGATTGTTTACTTAAAAGCGGACCTACCGATGTATAACTTTGTATCGTGGCAGTATCATTAAGCGCATTCGATACAGCTACCACATCAGCTGCACTCCCTGCAATTTCTACAGTTGATTGATTTGTACCGGTTGTAGTGACTGTTATTAAATTTGCCTGCACCCCTGTGGAGTTTTGAATCATGGTCGCCAACTGATCATTGGTGACTGGTTGTTCCAGCTGTAATACTGCAATCGATCCACCTTTAAGGTCTATTCCCTCTTGCAGACCTCCACTAAGGACTATCCCAATTGCAATTAAAGTTATAATCACCGGGATTATAATTAATGGTTTGTAAGAGTCTAAAATTTTGTCTATCATTGACATTGAATCACCAGATTACTACTATTTTTCTTGAATCCCGTAAATCTCTGGATCCATCTCCTCTAGGATCCTCTTGGTTTCTGTGTAAATATTATCCATTTCAAGTCCACCGGTTTTGACTGCTAAGGAGTTAACCGTTCTTCCACCCCTTGCTTCAATTTTCTCTTTCATCCTTTCAATTACCTTTTCGCTTCCGCTACTTCCCATGGTGGTGAAGGGGATTACGTCTTTACCTCTTAGATCGCACATATCTATCATGGTTATTATAGCAGGTGCGGGTTTCGCAGCCCATGTAGGTGTACCAATATAAACTAAACCATATTCGGTTAGATCAAACTCGTTCGGTTTGATTGTAGTTTTATTTTCTCTTAAAGCATCAATTGTTGATGTTAAATAATTTATAACTCCCATCCTATCTTTAAGATCCACAATTTCAATGGAATCTACCTTAATTTCCTCTGCTAATGTTTTAGCCACTTTGGCAGTTTTTCTGGTGCGGGAGTAATAAAAAATTACAGTTTTCATTTGAACACCTCAAATAATGATACAAAATTTGCTTTATTCAGAATTTTTTCTACAATTTTATCTAACCAATATTTTATCTACTCTATCTTATAAGGATATTTCATAAATAATTGTTTAGTTATTACCATATTTGAGAAAAATTAAGATTTTATTTATTTAATCTTCTTATATAAATCATTATATCTTACCTTCTTTTGAGTAAATATATTTTACCATAATAGAATATTCTTTGAAATATTACCATTCATTTCGTAATATAGAGATTGATCTTATACGAATGGATTAACCCTGTAAATATCTACAACTCAGGAATCCTATCAACTTTTGAATAAAAAAAGAAGATTTTAGGTGTATCGCCCTGATATAATAAGTTTCAGGGATGAAGACCGACCATATCAATAGATTCTGTTTCAGGAAATCCGAACATCAGGTTCATATTATGTACAGCCTGGCCCGATGCACCTTTAACTAGATTATCAATTGCTGATGCAACAACTAACCGACCATTTTCATCTATGTCAAAACTTCCGATGTGACAGTTGTTAGATCCTCTTACAGAACTTAATCTTGGTATTTCACCCTTTTCAAGAACCCTTACAAAGGGTTCTCCATCATAGAATTCTTTGTAAATTTCTTGTATATAATCAGAACTTACGTCTTCGATGATGAAGCTGTGTACAGTTGTCATTATGCCTCTAATAACCGGTACAAGATGGGGGGTGAATGATACTTTGGCGTTTCCAAATTTTGATAGTTTTTCCTGTATTTCAGGACCGTGGCGATGTGTTGTAACTGCATAGGGTGAAACACTATCACTACAATTGGGAAAGTGAGTGGCGTCTGTTGGAGTAACACCTGCTCCGCTCACACCTGATTTAGCATCTACAACTATTTTTTCTGCTATTTTTTCAGCTACAATCGGTAGACAAGCTAATATGGCTCCTGTAGGATAACATCCTGGATTCGCAACAAGATCAGCTTCTTTTATAAGTTCTCTGTTGATCTCTGGCAGGCCATAGACAGCCTTGAGATGGTGGGTGTGTTCGTATCCATACCATTTTTCGTAGGTTTTAATGTTATCAAACCTGTAATCACCACTTAAATCAACGACCTTCATATTATTTTTTAGTAGCTCTGGAACTATTTTCATGGAAGCTCCATGGGGTGTGGCAGTAAATACTAGATCTGCATCAATTTCATCAGGTTTAAGGTTTTCAAATTTTATTTCCAAGTCTCTAAGGTGTGGGTGCACATTATAAATTGGTTGACCATCAAATTTTCTGGACGTTGCAGCTACTATCTCTACTTCGGGATGGTTTTTAAGGAATCTTAATAGTTCTCCACCTGTGTAACCACTTGCACCTACTATACCTATTTTGATCATTTTCTCACCATACTCTTCTTGTACATCATCTTATAAAAAAATTCCATATTTACCTACTTGAATTATTAAAATTAAATGAATAATCACTCTTTAACTACTTTGCTTCTAATACATTTTTGAGTACTATAACAAATTTAATTATTATTTCACATAATCACTTTGTCTTAATATGATTAATACATTATGATAACGTAAACTATTCTAGTTTTAATCATAAATTCAAGATCCAAGGGAGTATTAGTGTTTAAGTTATTATTAATGACATTTTAAACAATTCATATTTGTTTAACAAAATATTGAAAGTCAACTCGTACGACATTTAGATTATCAATACTATTTTATATGGCTTTAAATAGAAAAAACTACGATTTAATCCTCTTTTTTTGAAAATTAAATAAAAAAATTTATATACAATATTGAATTGATCATTAATGGTCTGGAATAGTCTTAATGACATTTTGGACACGGAGGCGGTATAATCTACTGAAAATCGGTACATGCACTGGTTTAGCCCTAGCTTTAAGCAATGTGCATATTACTGGTTTTCTTAGTAAATAGGCTATTAAGCCATTAAAGATCATATAAAAAAAATAGCTGAATTTGTTTTTATTATTTTACTTCTTACTGTTTTTATTTCAGTAATAATCTCATAAATGAGTAAGATCTATTTGAACTGGAACTAAATTCTTAATTAAATAATATTCCAAATATCCTTTATTGTCCTGATTTGAAAAATGAAGGATTATAGGTTCTTATTTAAAACCTCTTCATATTTAAATTATTTAAAGCATTTTTAGTCCTTTGGAAATTGCGAATTGTGTCATGAGATTGTTAGGTATGACTACTATGTTTCCTTTGAGGTATTGTTGGAATGCTGCTTGGAATAATGCTGGAGATTTAGTTGGATCCTTCATTGCTGTCAGTACTGGTTTCATAAGTAGTTCTGATGCGTTTCCCCGGCTCATTGTGCTGGTTTTTTCTTCTGTCATATTTCTTATGAAGTCTATGGATGCATTGGTTCCATTGGTGTAACCTGGCACATTTATGGGTCCGATTGAATTTAGAAGTGCATCAACAGCTTCAGGTGTTACTATTACAACTGCGTCTGTTTTTATTCCGGTGTTGGTCTCTACAATCTCCTGGGAATTTTTAACATCTGAAGCTGTGTCCTTATACCATAACGAATCATGCAGAAGTAACTTTCCTGTTCCGGCTTCTGGTGGTTCCATTGCAGTTGCAGATCTCATTTGACCAGGATAAATGGGTGTTAAGTTAGTTACACTACCATTAGAAACTCCAATTGCGAAGGCCATATCCACAGCCCCAATACCAGGCCTCTTCTCAGAAGGATCAGCAGTTAATAATAAAATTGTATGATTACCTTTCATAATATTAGTTGATGCGGGCTGCTCATCCTGATAAATGACATAACCAGCAGAAATACCAACCAGCACCAATATGATGATTAATATGATTATTTTTTTACTCATTATTCCACCAATTTAATATATCTAATCTAATATAGAAAAATGAAATTTCCATTGATCTTAGTTATTTTAAACTTGTTTTTTAAAATTATCGCATATTTTTATAAATATTTAAATTTTTAGCTTATAAAATTTACTAATAAATATTGAAAAATAGTTAATCGGAGTAATTAAAAAAAAAGAATCTAGGATTAAATGATAAATCAAATTTAACGGGTAATCATAGTTCCTATACCCTTCTTCGTGAATATCTCAAGGAGAACTGAATGTTTGATTCTACCATCGATGATATGGGCTGTTTTAACCCCGTTATCAATTGCATTGAGACAGGTACTTACCTTTGGGATCATTCCATCTTTAACAATTCCATCATCAATTAATTCCATTATTTCATCAACCCTTACCCTTTTTATAAGTGTTTCAGGGTCATTTGGATTTTCAAGGATTCCGGGCACATCTGTGAGAACGATCAGCTTTTCAGCATCAACTTTGGCTGCGATGTCACCTGCCACAGTATCTGCATTTAAATTCAGGGTGTTTGCCTTTTCATCAACACCTATTGGTGATACTATTGGTATGTAATCGTTCTCTGTTAACATATCTATGATTTCTGGGTTAACATTTTCAATTTCTCCTACAAGACCTAAATCCACAGTACTTTCTTCGCCGGTTGTACTGTCAACAACAACTTGTGGAGCTCTTTTACGAGCTTTAATCAGATGATTGTCTTTACCAGATATTCCCACACCTTTACCACCATGAAGACAAATATTGGAAACAATATCTGTATTGATCTTTCCAACTAAAACCATTTTAACGATATCCATTGTTTCTTGATCTGTTATTCTCAGTCCGCCAATGAATTTAGGTTTTTTTCCTAATTTGTTCATAGATCTTGAAATTTCAGGACCTCCACCATGAACAACCATAGGTTTCATGCCTACATATTTCAATAGAACTGTATCACGTGCAGTGGAACTCATAGCATCGGAGTCTATCATGGCATGTCCACCGTATTTGATAAGCACCTTTTTTTTGTGAAATTTTTTTATATAGGGCAAAGCTTCAATTAGGATGTTAACAGTTTCCATTATTACTCCTCAAAAATCTTTAAGTGTCTGTTTATATTTTAATAGGTTATTCAATAAATAAAATATTAATTACCTATTTATTTATAATTTTTCATGGTATTAATTTATTTTAGGTTGAGTACTCTGCGTTAATACGTACATAATCGTAACTGAGGTCACATCCATATGCGATTGCTGTACCATCTCCTAATCCGATGTCAATTGTGATCTTGATATCCTTTCCTTTCATAATCTCCTCAGCATCTTCAAGCAATCTTGTACCCTCATGTGCATTAACAACACCTGAATCAACAATTTTAACAGTTTTGTTGCCCGATCCCAGATTTATGCTAATGATATTTTCATCCATGTCAGCACCAGAATATCCTACACTAGCTATAATCCTGCCCCAATTAGGGTCGGCTCCAAAAAATGCTGTTTTTACCAGTGAAGAGGATACCACAGCTTTTGCTGCTGATCTTGCATCTTTTGTATTGGATGCTCCATTCACTTCGACTTCCATGAATTTGGTTGCTCCTTCTCCATCCTTTGCAATCATCCTTGCAAGCTGTGAACAAACATATTCCAGCGCTTCTTGAAAGTTTTCATCAATATTGGCCCCTGAACTTCCGTTAGCCATGAGAACAACTGTATCGTTGGTACTTTCATCACCATCTATAACCACCATGTTGAAAGTTGATTCAACAGCTATTTTTAATGCACTTTTAAGCTCATTTGGAGTTGCATCAATATCCGTTGTAATGAATGAAAGCATTGTCCCCATATTAGGAGCTATCATGCCAGATCCTTTGGTTATACCACCAATCCGAACTATTTTCCCATTTTTAAGCTCAGTTTCAACTGAAAATTCCTTAGAAAATGTGTCAGTAGTCATTATAGCTTCAGCTGCATAGGTTGAAGCTTTGGAAGAGTTTTCAAGTCTCTCAATTGCCTTTCCTATGAGGGGTTTAATTATGTTCATTGGTAATTTTCTACCAATAATTCCAGTAGATGCAATTGCTACATCATCTACATCCAGAAGAAGTTTGTCTGCAACTTCTTGGGCCATGGTCTTACTATCTTCCATACCATGATCACCTGTAAAACAGTTGGCATTGCCACTGTTTGCAATTATTGCAGATAACTTACCATCTCCAAGTGCTTCCCTGGTTAGTTTAACTGGAGCAGCAACTACTCTATTGGATGTGAAAACTGCCGATGCAGTGCTATCTTTACAGACAATAACAGCAATACCATACTCATCTTCACAAGCTCCCGCAGCTAGTACTTCCCTAACTGCACATATTCCCCCTTTTATAATTTTCATATCATATCTCCAGTTAATTATAGGATTGTAATCTAAAAATTGTTGGTAATTATATTAACACGGAATCTGTTATCAAGTGAATTATCCATTTCCATTAGATGTTTTATTGGTTTGGGGTAATGTATTTGAACTGGAACTGTTTTTAGTGGTGGTAGCTGAAGTGGTTGTTGTGGTGGTTGGTTTTTTTACTTGGGTTGTTTGAGTAGGGGTACTCGTTGTAGTGGTAGTGGGTGTGGAATTATTGGTTTGTTGATTGTTTGAATTAACTTCATTGTTTGGTGTGGTGGTTATACTTGGAAATTGACCCTGTTGGGTGAGGTTCATAACTCCTACTGAACTCAATGGGTTTGCCCCGATCAAAATACCTGTACCTGTTGCCAATCCAAATGCCAGCACAGAAATTATCATTCCAACAAAAATTTTTCCTTTAACATCTTGTCTCATAATCAAACACTTCTAATATTATAAATAAATAAAAGTTAATTAATTTTTCATGCGGTTAGGGCATAGATAAGAGCTATAACCACAGCTACAACACCGAAGTAAGGTTGTCCTATATCCCATCCAAGTAGAGTTGCAACAAACACGAATATGAATATAATGATTATTTTGGCTCTTCTCTCTAGTAAAAAGTCCAGCACAGTCCTGGTGAATTCCGATGGAATGTAGTATGAGTAAATTCCATCTGCCAGATCAAAGACCATTACAGGATTGTTGTTCCATATTTTGATACCATCGGCCATCTGAGCCCTTTCACCGGCTTCTCTTCGGCTTTTCCCAATACCTACCCTTAATCTTACTCCATTATTTAAAGCGTGCCATGAACTGTCCATTCCTGCACGGAGGGCTGCATTTTTAGTTGGTAGATTAGCTATTAAGTCGTCTCCACCTTCTCTATAACCTTCTATTCTACCATTACAGTCCTTTTCTATATATGCTTTTACTTCGTTCATAATTTCAACGAGTTTGTCCCTACCATATTCATCTATGAATTTGGTTGAATCGATGGCGTCAATAAATAAATAATTATCATAGATTGCTGGTATACCCTCAAGATTGCCGAGTTTGGATGAAAATACAATTGCAAATTCTCCTCCAAGTTTTGTGAACCCAACTCCTGAAGTTTCTCCAATCTGTTTGTTGAGGTTTATAGATCTTTCTATTGCAGCTGCACCTGTCATTCCAACTGCTACTCTAACATCGTTGTCCCTATCCATACCAAGGGATATTAATTCAATTCCAACCCTTATGGCATCATTTTTAGAGAGTAACTTTGAGACTATTTCATTTGCACTTCGTTCTACAATTAAACCATTTTCATGCTTTATATGGTTTACAAATTCTTCTATCAGTCTCTTATCACTTTTAAATAGTTCAACATATAGGTATCTGTCGCTACCCATTATGATATTGCTCAAAAGAGCGTATTCGTTAACCTGGTTTTCAGCTGGTTCTAACTCAAGAAATTTCCTGTTTTCAGGTATGTTCCCAGTACCTACTTCGCTTAGAACATTGTTAAATATATTTTCCGTTGTTATGTGAGCAGTTTCAATTTCAAGGAGCATTGTACGTGTATAATTTACCATTGAAACGTATTCTCGTTCCATGTCGTTGGTAGGATAATACTTGGTTCCAATGCTTAAAACCTTGTTTTTGATTAGAAATCCAAAGATGGTTCGTGAAATGTAATCCATGACCATTTACTTTTCTCCTCCCTTTTCTAATGTTATGTCAAAGTGTCCTGGTTTTTCCATTAGCATACTGGGCTTAACTGAAACTATTGGGAATTTCCATGTTCCAAGCCTTGCAGCCACGGTGCTTGCGATGTTTCTTGAATTTTTCTTGACAAAGGAGTAATCATGGTCGTTTATGGTTATATTAACATTGTAGGGAGATTCTTCAAGTATTTCATCAGAATATATTATGTTCAGTTCAAAGGATCCGGGTTTAGTGAATAGATCGTTTCGAACAGCGACTAATGGTGCATGGTCGAGTTTGAGCCGATCACCTACTGTAACTGCGATGTTTCCTGCATTTCTAACCGCATCCTTGTAATCCCTTGGACTTACAAGTACGAATATAATAAAGTCGCTGGTTGACTCTGCATCCTCAACCATTCCCATGACCTTATCAAAGAGTGGAATTTTCATGAAGANNAACTTCTTGTTTTTCTTGAGTTTGTACGAGTCCAAACCCTTTTTCTCAAAGTCGTTCAGCATCTGGGTACAGATTTTTTGAAGAATATTTTTTATCTTCTTAGGCTTTGATGAGGTTCCAATTGATATTTTATCTTCTATAAAGTTGAATGGAATTCTTCTGTTATTGATGTCTTGGAATTCATCTCTGAATTCCCTGAAATTATCATTTGAAAGTATTTTACAATTTTCTTCTTCTGCTATTTTTAGGATGAAATGGTCTGCGGTGGTTCCCGAAGGTACTTGTTGTACTTTACTATTTTCAAGGAGTTCATTGAATTTTTCTTTTTCATCTATTTCATGCCTCAGGGATGCATCTGCTATTGGAAATGGTTCATATCCCAATTTTTCAAGGGCTTCCACTGCTTTCAGAAGGTTATCTAAGCTAGGTTTTTTCCCTTCCTTATCCTTTCCGAAGTGTGCTACATTTGATGCATCTACAATAACTTTCAATTAATCACCTAAACAAGTGTTTTCATATTTTGATAGACATCTCTGTGTTCCATCGGCTCTGTTCAGAATAATTTCAATGAATTCTTCTTCAATACTTATGGTGTTGAATGATGAAAGTTCCCTTCCCCTTAACCTAAGTGATGAAACTGTACCTGCTGTAATAAATGTAGAATTTTCCATCATCCAAACATGTGGCATATGTTTATGTCCTGAGAGAACTAGATCAGCTTTTTCTGTCATAAGTGTTTGTAATATATCTCCTGCATCACTTAATACATTTCTTTCGCGACCAGTTTTTGGTACTGGTATAATATGATGGTGGAGTGCTATGATCTTGTAAAGATTTTCTTTATCAGCATTCCTGAGTTCGTGTGCCATCCAATTTTGTTGGGATCTTCCAACTCTACCATAATCAAGATCTGGTTCGCTACTATCGAGTCCTATAACTTTTAAACCATGTTTTTTATCTTTTAGTATACCATATCTATTTTTTATAAGTTCTTCAAAGCATTCATCCCCAACATGTCTCGCATCGTGATTTCCAGGAACTACCAGTATTGGAGATTTTATTTCATCCAGGTATGTTACTGCCTTCTGAAATTCAAGAAAATATCCATTGTCTGTAATATCTCCTGTTATTATGGTTACATCCGGGTGAATGTCGTTAAGATCATCAATAGCATTTACCAAGAGCTCTTCCACGAAGTTAATAGAACC
>PMMV01000122.1 GCA_003162115.1 Methanobacterium sp. | reverse complement strand
GAAGCTCTTCTTTCGGTAGCAAAAACAATTCCATCTTTGCATGTTACACCAACAGTTGTAGTGCCTTTTAATCGATCTTTATCGTTCATGAAATACACCTCTAAAAAAACACGATAAATTAAAAATAGTTTTTAAATTTTTCAAATATTTCTAGTCTTTTATGTAAAATTCATTCTATATAAATATTGCTTTGAACTTCCAGTTTTCTTTAGTTCATAAATAATATTTATTAATGCTATTCAAAATAATTCATTTAAAATAACTTACTATATTAAGACCTTTAACAAGGTTTGTTTAGTTGAGGATACTTATAAATGTTTTCTATATTACTATTTTTTAAGTGATTTATTAGAGAATATTCAATTCACAATACAACTAATGTTAATGATATTGTAATATTCATTTTGAAAATATAGCTTAAAAAAGATATAAGAATGAAATGATCAAGTTATTAAAATATCTAACCTATCAGATTCAATTCCATTTTTAATTTCACGAGCTATTCTACGGCCCATACTCATATTTTCACCGAAGAGTAGGTAACTGTAGGGGGAGCTGTCCATGAAGGTATTTGTACCACCATCAATTCTAGCACTCATTTCGAAAACAACTATCTCTAAATCATCGGTACACAGACTCTGCATGCAGAATGGACCACTCATTCCTGGGGCAACCAGTTTTTTAGCACCTTCAACTAAATTGTCTCCAATTTCAAATACTTGTGAGAGTAATGATTCTCGCATGACTACAGGATGGTTTCCTGTTATTACATAGGATGGATCTAATGCAACATCAAGTTGATCTTTTGCAGGAATTCTTGTTAATCCATCTATATTGGATTCATAACGGCTATCCATTCCCATTAATTCAACTTCATCATTCAATGCTGAATAGAAATAATGAATACAGTAGTTACATCCAGAAACATACTCCTCGATATGGGCATTTTCAACATCTTCTTCTCCTATCCATTCTCGTTTAAGCATGGAATCAATTTTTTGGTGGAATTCTTCAGGTGTTGAAGCAACGAAATATCCTCTGCCTCCCCGTGCACCTGGAAACTTTATCATGACAGTTCTATCAATTTCTGATGGGTCAGTGAACTTTCTAGGTATTCTAATATTGGATTCTATCATCAATTTCCTTTCAAGGTCTCTTTCAGACTCCCATCTTAGGATATCCCTGTTTCCAAACATAGGTACATTAAAGTCATCTTCTATACGATCTAATCCGGCATATGCAACAAAAGAACCATGAGGTACTACAATACTGTTCATAGCTCTTAATTTTTCTTGAACATCATCATTTACAATATCACTGAATTTATCAACAATAATATACTCATCTGCAACCTTAAATCGTTTATATGGAACTTCTCTACCTTTCTCACAAACAACAGCTGTTTTAAAACCTTCTTTTTTTGCCCCTTTTAATATGTGGAGTGATGTATGACTTCCTAATGTTGCTATAGTTATATTTTCTTTATCATATCCTTTTAAGACATCGAGAATTTCCTGTCTATTAACTTTTCCCATAAGAATCTCTCCTNNTTGTGAAAGATATTTAAACTTTAAGAAATCACGTACTCATATGAAGGGCAAGGTAATAGGAGACATCCTAGTAATAAAAGAGGATGTAGAAAATCCTGAAAGGCTTCTTGAAACACCTGGTGTTAACAGGATAGTTAAATTGGGAAGAATAAGTGGCTTGAAGAGAGAACCAAACATTGAAGTGATCGTGGGAGAAGGAACCGAAACCATACACCGTGAAAATAAGTGCTACTTTAAGCTGGATGTTTCAAGAATCATGTGGTCTAAGGGAAACACAACGGAAAGGAAAAGAATGTCCATGATAGCTGACGAAGGAGAAACAATAGTTGATATGTTTGCAGGAATTGGATACTTCTCAATACCCCTGGCAGTACATTCAAAACCTGCTAAAATATATTCTATAGAAATAAATCCTGTTTCATATGGTTATTTATGTGAAAATGTCCATTTGAATAAAGTTGAAGGAATTGTGGAGCCGATACTAGGAAACTGTAGAGAAATTGCTACTAGAGGTGTTGCAGACCGTGTTTTAATGGGTTATATTGGGAACACCAACGAGTACCTTGATGTTGCAATTGATTTACTAAAAGAAGGAGGAACAATACACTATCACGAGTCAGTTCCTGATAAACTGAAATTCATCAGACCAGTAGAACGGATAAAAGAAGCAGCAGAGGCCGCTGATAGGGAGGTGGCTGAGGTAATTAATCAAAGGATCATAAAACCATATTCGCCTGGTGTTTACCATGTAGTGGTTGATGTAAAGATAAAATGAACAAAATGGATTGTGGCTGCAGAACTTTTAAAGTCAATTTTAATATTTATTAATTTATTTAATTCATATTTCTATTATTTTTTGAATCTTGGGGATTGATTTAANNATTTAATTTTTTTAAGAATTCTCTGGTCTAAAAATTTTTCATTTATATATTCTGGATAAACTGGAAGTCTTTCTTGAAGTTTGAAACCCAATTCTTCTGTGATCATTTTAAGTTCTTCAATCTCTGGCCACGGGGCTTCAGGATTTATGTAATCATGGGTCAATGGAGAAACTCCTCCCCAATCGTCTGCTCCTGCTATTAAAAATACTTGAGAGTACTGCTTATTCAGATTGGGTGGGACCTGAACACTTAAATCCGGGAACATAAGCTTTGTAACAGACACCATTTTTATCATTTCAGCTAATGTGGGCTCTTTGTAACCTTCCATGGGGATTCCAGGTTTTGGTTTGAAGTTCTGGATAATTATCTCCTGTATATGTCCGTATTTATCTTGAATTCTCCTTAATTCAAGGAGGGATTCGGCACGTTCAGCAACTGTCTCGCCTATCCCAATTAAAAGTCCTGTTGTAAATGGTATTCTTAGTTTACCCGCATTTTCAATTGTTGCAATTCTGAGTTTAGGGTCTTTTCCTGGACTCTTTTTATGTGCAATTGTTCCCATCATCCTATGGCTGCTTGTTTCAAGCATCAAACCCATTGATGCATTCACTTCCCTAAGCTTTTTGAGTTCATTTTTTTTAAGTATTCCTGGATTGCTGTGGGGTAAGAGTGCTGATTTTTCGAGGGTTTCATTGCAGAGGAAGTAAAGATATTCTAACATGTTCGCAAATCCAAGATCCTCTAATGAAGACATCACAATGTCTGTTCTGTCAGGCTGTTCACCTAAAGTGAAAAGAGCTTCTTTACAGCTCAATGAATCTGCCTCTTTTATAATACTCATAACATTATCTGGTTTCATGAGTATTTGGGCATCAGATGAATTTGGATCCTTTCTGAAAGTGCAGTATCCGCATTCGTTTCTGCATATATCAGTTAAGGGTAGAAAAACATTTTTAGAATATGTTATAATGTTTTTGTTTCTTATAGAATTGATTTCAGAGATTAAAGATGTTATTTCCTCAATTTTTCCATTTAGAAGGGATATAATATTTTCATTAGACAGAAATGCCATTTTCTCACATTAATAATTTTTTAAAAAATAGGGTGGATAAATTTTCCAAGTTTTTTTATTCATCAAGCTTCTGAATTGGATACAACCAGTTCAACAAAGAGTGGACCAATACCACTTTTATCTTTCCAAAGCACCAAAAAAATTGCTATTTGACCTATGGTACCAAGACCATAATCTGTGTGGCAATTCATTGATTCAAAGGATTCTTTAAGTCTATATATTCCATATACGTCGGTTTCACCTGGTATTTCCACTGTTGCTCTGATATTTTCATCCATTATTCCTATCACATTAGTGGCCTCCTCAGAGAATACGTCCATTCTCCTAGCTCCAACTATTTTCATAATTTCTGAAATTGTGATTGAAAGTTCTTCTGGGTCTATTTTTTTTTTTGACATTCCTCTGACTATTAAGATCTGAGGGGTGTCGATGGCGGGTTTTGATCCGTGGAAGGCATCAAGTTCGCCCATTATTTTCCCGGCAATCTCATGTGTAGGCATCAATTTAATGTCCTCCAGCACTATTTATTTCTCTTTTCAATTCGCCCATTGTTGCAACCTTTTCAGCAAAGGCATTGTGTCTGTGAATACTTTCCTCGTTGATCTGCCTCACAGTAACAAGGGCATCATCGGGCACATGTGAGAATTCATGAACAATCTTTTGGATCATATTCCTTACACAGTCCTCTACGAACATAGGATTTTTATGAGCGTGTACAACGACTGCATTTTCATCACTCCTTTTCAGGAGTTCACATACAGGTGAGCTCATCGAATCTTCTATTATTCTTATTAGGTCTTCTGCTCGGATTACCAGGTTTTCAGGAACCTCCATCATTATCATTCCACGTCCTCTCTGATTGTGTGATGCGAATGATACAGTATTTAATACTTTTTGAGTTGTTTCCTCATCTAAAAATTCTAAAAGGTCAATTTTTGCCGATTCTTTGGTTGATTCCTGTGCACAGGGGCAGACTGTCATCCCAACTACTTCTGCACCGATCATTTTTCTTATAACAATCTCATCATCATTTCTGATTCCTATGGCATCGGCCATGATATTGGTCATTTCTTGTGTTTTTATGTGAGTTACAGGTGATTTTTTCATGATCATGTAATCACTCTTCATACTGACCTCAACTCTCTTAGCATATTTATGTTTTTTAAGCAGTAAACTTGCGATTTTGGCGCATAAAGATTCTATTTCAACTGTTGTTCCTTCAATTGCCTCTTCAAGGACCTCACTAATAGCTTCGGGGTTTCTTGACATATGAATACCCCTTTGTGTGCTAGGAAGATCAACAAATGCATTGAAGGTTGGTAAGAGAACTATTGGTCTCTTTCCGTCTCTTTCAATTTTTAAAAGTTTTTTAACTCCTTTAACTCCAACTCTAGTAAGGTGCACAGGAATGGTTGGTATATTGTCCTGGGTATCTGGGAAACATTTATCCACTTTTTTCACCCCTAAGTTCATAATTTGAATTTTATTGAATTAATGGATCGAAATTCATTTAATTTTTTTTTATTTAGTTAATTGATCAATACGACTAATGAATAGGATTTATCTCAACTATATTAACTTTTTTTTATTTGTATTTCATTTATACTAAAGAAGAAAAAAAAATTTCATGATACTATTGTAATGAATTCACCAACAGTGATGTCCTTTAAATTATCTTTAATTATAATTTTAGCATTGTAAAGCTTTTCTGCACGTTTTCCAAGTACTTCTCCGGGTTTATCATTTTCAACAAGTACAATTATGTTTTTCAGATTGAACTGTTCCATTTTACGTTCTATATCGTTTTTAACATGCTTTATTTTCTTTTCAATGCTTAATAATACTGCATCAGGTATTTCAGGGTTTAAAATTTTCATGTCTTCAAGATCTAGAGGCACTCCTGCAACTACAATCCTCTGTGGATCCACACCAAGTTTGGTTATTGTTTTTTTAAAATTATTTTTAGTCGTTAAAATCAATAAATCCTTTGAATATTCCTTTATATCTTCTTCTGAATCGTATCTGGTGATAACTCCAAAATCGGAAAGGATTTCGTCTATTTCATTTCTTACAGTAAGGATCTTGTCAACAAATAAATCAGCGTCAGCTTGGTCAAGTTTATGAGTTGGCCTGCTTGTGTATATAAATTCTTCAGCTTCAAATACAAGGCTAATGACTTTTTCAAATACTTGAACATTTATATAACCTTCTTTTGGAGGTTTTAGTTTTTCTTCATTTGTTTTTGACATGGATGCATCCTTGAGAAGGGACTGTGCCTGTTTAATCCTAAATTCTTCCATAAAATCACCTCAAAATTCATAAAATGATGAAAAAACATCTTGGATATTCTTAAATAATTTTTTTGTTTCATTTGAAACATTTAATTCCTTGATGTGATTTTTATAAACTTCATCATAATANNGCAGCAAGATTGTAGCCCCCTTCAAATATCAGAACCATTTTATTCGAAATTTCCATCATTTTTGACATTATCCAAGGGTAGAATTCATCATCAAGACACAATCTGGATAGTGGGTCATCTTTATGTGCGTCAAATCCAACTTCAAGAAATTGGAATTCAGCACTAAAATCATGAGTAACTGGTTCTAAAAGTCTTTCTAGGATGTACATATAATCTTCACTCGTAGATCCGGGTGGCATAGGAATATTAATGTTGTATCCTTCTCCCTCTGCGTTGCCAATTTCTTCAATAAATCCTGAACTTGGAAATATTGTTTTAGGATCTTGATGTATTGATATATAAAGAACATTAGGATCGTTTATATAAATTTCAGCGGTTCCATTTCCGTAGTGGGCGTCGAAATCAAAGATCATGAATTTCTTTATTCCATGGAACTCTTTGAGGTATTCTATGGCCACTGCAAGGTTGTTGAATAAACAAAATCCCATGGCTTTTTCCCTGGTTGCATGGTGTCCTGGAGGCCTAGCGAGGGAATATGCATAATTATATCCATCTAAAACAAGTTTTGAAGCTGTAATGGCTCCTCCTGCTGCAAGTTTTGCGATTCTGTAACTTTCTTGTGAAACCACAGTATCGAAGTCGAGGTAGCCCCCACCGGAACCGCAGAATCTTTTTAAATCCTCAACATAAGATTCTTGATGGACTCTTAAAATATCCTCACGGGAAGCCATTTCAGGTTTTATTACATCAATTTTACCGTTATGCTTTGGATATTCATCATAAAAAGTGTTTATTTCTTTGAAATTTAAAATTCTTTCCTTTTCCAAAGTATCCATTATAACTCTAATTCTTTCCTTGTTCTCAGGATGTATTCCTGTATTGTGTTTCTCATAATCCTTGGAGTGAACGAGTGCTATCATAACGAATTCTTCTTAATTATAATGAAATATTCGACACCTTAGTCAAATTAATATTTTAAGATAGCTGGATATTGATATTATATATGTCTTTTAAATTTCCTTGTTAATATTTCTTTAGAGAATAATATATATACAAACGAATAATTTTTACAGGTAAATTAAATAAAAAAAAATTTATTATAGGTTTTGAAATCTATTAAGAATAAAAATTATATAAACTTATTAAACTGGTTTTAAAGGGATTAAAAATTTTATAGCATCTTACTAGATCCAAGATCTTCCTTAAGAATATTCAGAACTGTCTGGGTATAAGTTCTTTGAACATCAGGCTCTTTAAGTAGACTTTTAACAAATTCATCTAGTTCAGACGTGTCTTTGAATCGTGCAACGATTATGGCGTCGAATTCTCCTGTTACATCATACATACATAGCACATTTTTGTGATAGGATGTTCTATCTTCCCAATTTTTTAAAACCCCGCCCTTAACTCGAACTCCTATGATTGTGGTGAAGTTATATCCAAGTTTTCCATGGTCTATTACAGGTGCGAACTTTTTAATAATACCAGATTTTACCAATTTTTCTATTCTGTTGTGTACAGTACCGATTGAAATGTCTAGTTTACGTGATATTTTTCTGTAAGACATTCTACCGTCTTCGTTGAATAGGTTGAGAATCTTTTTATCTGTTTCATCTATCTTAACAGTATGCTGTTTTTCATCATTATTTTTCATACATTTCACCATTTACTGAACATTGTTTATAATTAAAAAATTATACTATAAATAATTATACATTATACCTCAATATTTGCAAATAATTTAGATATTAAAGATTTAAACATATACATATTTCGTATAAGATTATAACAAAGTTAGGATCTCATAGTTCATTCCATTATATGGATATGAATCAATCTGATAAGGATTCAACTTCTTGAAGAAGTTATAATTGACCTTTTCATGAGATAAAAGTTACAAACTTACTAAATATTTTATTTAAATCTTCTTTGAGAAAAAAGCAAGTTTAAAATTATGGATCGAATATTCAGAGAATAATTCACTTATTACATATTATATACTGCATTCTTGTTCATTAATACCTCAATAAGAACATGGATAAGATCGACTATTTAATATTTATTATTATATTAAGTTGGATATTAACTTCAATGCATCAATTAAAATATATTCACTGATTTTCCTTAGTTTATGAATTATCTTAACTGATAAATCTCATTATAAATTCAAATGATTTTATCATTACGGAACGTATTCTTCCACAAATGCTGAAAAGTACAACCATGCTATTGCTCTGGCGTAGAACAGATAGAAATAAGGATAGACTATAAATATGAGAATTATCCATCCTAGTATTGAGATTATTGCAATGATACTTACAACGAACCATATTGCAATTCCCACCATTATTACTACGATATACCATATTATAAGATCAACCCAGCCAATCTGAGATACAATAGACAATATTTCGTCGAATCTGAAGGCAGCACCAAGTTCTCCATTGTAGTAGGCCATATTTCCTATTGCCACAGCCATTATCGGATAGATCACAAGTATGTAGATTCCCGCAATTATCAGTCCAATTATAGCTGTACTACCAGTAAGAGCGAGGAACATATTTGGAGTTACAGTCCCACTTGTCTGTGTAATATTTGTCAAAGACATTAATGATGACCATAAAGAGCTGAATGAAATACTACTAATAATTATAGCTGGTAAAGAGTATATCATATAAACTAAAAATAGCTTAATTCCTTCTACAAACATTTCTCCCCACTCTTCAAATGCAGGTAATTCTTCTAAACCAGCTAATGAAGCTTTTATTACTCTAAAAGTGTATCCTAATGCTAGAAATATTGGAATGATAAGAAAACTAATCAAAAATAAAACTCCTAAAATAACTACCTTAGACCAGTCTGAAGAAGGATATCTCAATGAATCAGATATTACATCCCCTATATCCATAAATATTCANNTAAGATTTCACTTCAAAATAAAAAAAGAGAATTTAAATTTTTTATTCTGCTACTTCTGGTTCTGCTATTTCTGTAACCTGAGCTTCTTCCGAGACTGCTTCGATAAATAATAGAGCTATAGCACGGGAACCAAACATGTATATATATGGAGCAATCACTAGCGGTAGGAGAATTATTCCTATTAGGATAAATAATGTTACCAGACCGATTAAGAATCCAATAAATGCAACTATAGCTATTACAATATAGGTTGCAATGTATTTTCCCCAACCAATTCTTGCAATATGCTCCAGAATTTCACTGAATCGGAAAGCTGCACCTAAATCACCATCGTAATAAGCCATATTTGCTATAGCAATAACTTCAATTAAACCTACAATCGCTGCAACTATTATATAAACTATGTATCCTATCACAACTGCCCAAATCATATACGGATTGATACTGAGTGAGGTTGCAGTGGTTGTACCTCCCATTAATGCGCCTATAATTAATGCTATAATATATACCGGAATTGCATAAATAATTGCCACAACAAAAACCTTAAGACCATCAACAAACATCTCTCCAATTTCATCAAATTCGGGTAGTTCATCTAGTCCAGCAAGGGTAGCCTTAATAATTCTGAATAAATATCCCATCAACAAAAATATTGGTACAATCAGAATTGAGGCGATCATTATTACTCCCAAAATAAGAACTTTCCCCCAATTTGAGGATGGGTACTTAATTGAGTCAGATATTATTTCTCCTATATCCATTTTTTTTACCTCCATTAATTTGGCAAATGCCATTATTAAATATGAAAATGATTCCATATAAAACCTTATTGTTAAAAAATAACCAAATTAATAGGTGATACCCAACTTAAGCTGGGTTTCTAATTTTCACAAGGTATATAAAAAAAATTTACTTGTATACAAGATAATTAATCAAATTTTAAATTAATTATAGAAAACAAATTAAAATGACCATTTTTAGATTAAACAGGCTTAAATTAGATTATGGGGAATACTTTATCGAATTAGTTTTTTAAATGCATAATTATCTTTTTCAGTTCAACAATATTTGCGTCTGTTTTTATAGATGTGGGACTGAAATGAGTTCTTGATACAAAGAATCCCCCATCTTTAAGCAGATTCATCACATCAACAATAGGTGGTGCACTAGTTTTGAGATTTTTACAAACCTTGTGAATCTCATAATATGTTTCTGGAGCACTAGCCTCTTCGAAACATGTATTTAATAGTTTTAGGGCCTTTTCTTCAGTGTTTAATGATAATTGCTTAACTGTGAGGGTCATCAATGACACAAAATCGGTGTTGTGCATTTTTCCACACCACAAAGGTCCTCCAACATCCATATTCCCTCCACATATTGGACAATTTTCAGGAATTATTGGAGCCAAACCTTTAATCACCAATCTGTTCAGACAGTTTTTACAGTGTGCTATATACCCTAAAGATTTCAATGATTCGTCTGTATTTGCAGCACCTTTCCCAATAGTTGCGTATATCCTCATGTAATGTTCTGTGCTGTGGGAGAATTTAACTTCGATGAATTTTTTGTACTTTGAGAATGTTCTAGCAACAAAACCAGCGAGTATCCTCAAACCATTCTCATGACAGTATTCTGTTTTAAGTGGTACTGCACCATATTTACGGATGCATGGTTCGGTATAAGTCCCACAAAGGGCTGATGTATCAGTTGCAGTAATGCATATCATACCACCGGCTCTGAGGCTTGTAGCTGCCGATTCAAGGTAGGGTGAGGGTGTTCCGAATGGATCGACATCGATAACATCAAATCTACCTTTATGTTTCCTAAGGATCAAATTGGCATCTTCTTCACATACCTTAACATTTTCTAACTGGTTTAGTTTGATATTTGCTTTTGTAAATTCTACTGCAAGGGGGTTTAAATCATTTACTACAGCTTGTTCAATTCCTTTTATCTCTTTAGCATACCGAATGCCCCTTATACCAGTTCCTCCGAAAGCATCGCACACGTATATATCATGATTCAATCCGCTTCTAAAGACTGTCAGTGCTGCTACAGAAAGATCTCTGTTTAATTCCATAGCAGGATTATAAAAAACAGGTGCCTTCGCTGATACCTTATCAAATTTCGGAACCTTTAAAGTAACATTTCCTNNTAACATTTCCTTCGTGAATTATTTTATTATCCATTTTTCAGACCTTAATCCTTAATAATTAAAGAATTGTTAATTATTAAATCAATTATGATTTCATTCCATAAATTATAAATAAGATATATAAAATTAGGTTTATAAAAAAATTTATTAAATCTTCATTAGATAATTATTACTGATAATCTAAAATGTAAATTATTTAATTCAGATAACTGGAGATATTAAATGTCTAATGTACGGTTTTTGGATAATGCAGCTCAAGGAAAAAATAATATTGTTAGTTACATTCTAACCATTGGCATTACTGTTATTGGGGGTATATTAGCATCTATTCTTTTAGTTGTTTTCCTAATGATGGTCTATTTTTTAAGTTTGAGAACCACTTTATTGAGTACTCAGTTTGATATTTTAAATAATCCAATGATAATCCTTATTATTGTTGGTATAAGTTATGGGATCTTCATGTTACTTTTTTACCTATGTATACGGTTTATCCATAAAAAACAGTTTATTTCCCTTATCAATATTGGAAAAAATATAAAATGGACTCGAATATTCAAGGGTGCAGGATTATGGGCAGGCATAATGACCGTGTTTATCTTAGTATCTATAATCTTTAATAAAGGCAGTTTATCATTTAACTTTAATCCAGTTCCTTTTATATACCTTTTAATTATAAGCCTGCTGGTATTTCCAATTCAAGCGTCTTTTGAGGAAATATTCTTTAGAGGATACTTAATGCAGGGATTTGGATTACTTTCAAAGAAACCTGTTGTCCCATTGATAATAACTACTTTGATATTTGGTCTGATCCACTTTTATAATGGCACCAATCTTATAATGAGTATCAAAATAGTTTTATCTGCTCTGATTTTGGGTTTGATGCTTGGAATAATTGTGCTAGGTGAAAACGGTCTAGAAACAGCTATGGGTGCCCATATAGCAAATAACATGTTCGTTGCACTTTTTTTAAACTCTACAGATTCTGGGCTTGGAAATTTGCCTTCTCTGATCACGTCGTACTCATCTAATCCTTTCTCAGAGATATTATTTCTGATGCTTATGGCAGCATTGATGATTACTATCCTTTTCTGGAATAAAAAGGAGAATTTATATAGGATTTTTCAGTAGAAGTTCCAAAATTTGACACAATTTATGCAAATCTAATCCATGAGGAACATATTATATATGAAATTGAATATTATAATTCAATTAACATAGAGAAATTTATAATCAATAATTTGTTTTTAAGTAATATGATCTGATATAAATAAAAATTATGTCTAATATTGGAATTTGATTTCATAATATGATGATTTAGAATTATTTGAGTGTTATGGATGATTTTAATTAAGGTGATAAAAGAATGATACCAATTGCTAAACCAATTATATCTGACGAAGAAGTTGAAGAAGTAGTAAAAGTTTTAAGGTCGGGATTCATTGCACAGGGACCTAAAGTAGCCGAATTCGAAAAAAAATTCGCAAAATATGTCGGAGTAAAACATGCAGTTGCTTCAAGCTCAGGAACTACAGCTCTGCATCTAGCACTTTTAGCTGCAGGGATTGGTACTGGAGATGAAGTTATAACGACACCGTTCACCTTCGCTGCAACTGGGAACTCCATACTTTATGTTGGGGCAAAACCAGTTTTTGTTGATATTGACTATGATACTTATAACATAGACTCTTCTAAGATAGAAAAAGCAGTCAATGATAAAACCAAAGCTATAATGCCTGTTCATCTTTATGGACAACCGGCTGACATGGATCCAATTAATCAAACTGCTCATGATCATGGACTTAAGGTTATTGAGGACGCAGCACAAGCCCACGGAGCTACTTACAATGGAAAAAAAACTGGTAGCCTAGGAGACCTGGGATGTTTCAGTTTTTATCCCACCAAAAACATGACCACCAGTGAAGGCGGTATCATAACAACAGATAATGAGGATATGGCAGAAAAAACAAGGGTATTAAGGTCACATGGGGAAAGTAAGCGTTATAATCATGTAGTTTTAGGATACAATTTTAGAATGACTGATATTGCAGCTACAATAGGGATTGTCCAGCTCAAAAAACTTGAAAAGTTCAATGAAAAGAGAATAGAGAATGCAAAATATTTAACAAAACACATAGATGAAATAAACGGTATCAAAGCACCATACGTGTCAGATAATGTTAAACATGTATTTCATCAGTATACAGTTAGGATTAAAAAATCTAATAGGAATAAATTAATGGAATTTTTAAACAACCGCGGTATTGGTACCGGAATTCACTATCCCAAACCAATATATAAACAAAAAGTATACCAAGAATTTGGATTCAATTCATCATGTCCCGAAGCAGAAACAGCATCTTCTGAAGTTCTTTCATTACCAGTTCATCCATCACTGGAAAAAGTAGACCTGGAAAAAATAGTTTCCACTCTTAAAGAAGCTTCTAATATCATTGGGCTATCTTAAACTATTTTTTTAATTTATTTTTTCCAATTTTAGTTATTATTTGAGTCTTTGAGTTACTGAAGAAACTTTATCTTTAATTGTTCTGTCTTCATCCCTTCTTTCATCTATTTTTATGCTTGTAGCAACCCTCTCAGCCCCAGTATTAAAAACAGCTTCATGAGCTGTTTTGATGGCATTAAAAATTTTTTCCAGATCATCGGACTCTAATAGAGTTCCCATACCGGTTAATTCATATTTGATTCCATCACTATCTAGCGCAGCTACAGCTGCTGCTACATACTTACTCAAACTGGTTCCAGAGGTTCCAATTGGAATTATTGTTAGTTCAGCAGTTATCATACTTTTATTTATGTTTATGATTTCATATAATTTTTTATGAAGCCACTTGATCCTAACAAGTTCAACAAATATATTATGAACACTGCTAGAGATGTTATACAAGAGTATCAGCTAATAGAACCAGATGATAGGATTGTGATTGGACTTTCTGGAGGAAAAGATAGTGTTTTAACACTCCATATCCTTGTAAACTTAATGGATGAATTTGACTTCGAATTAGTTGCTGTTTCCATAGATGAAGGAATTATAGGATACAGGAGTAATGGCATAGATGCTGCTAGGGCTAATGCTACTAAACTTGGAGTTGAACTGGTCGAGGGATCATTTAAGGAGGAGTTTGGTTTCACACTCGACCAAACAGCTGATTTATACCAAAGTGCATGTATACCTTGTGGAGTGTTCAGAAGACAACTTTTAAATAAAATTTCAAATGAATTAGGAGCTGATAAGGTGGCAACTGGACACAACCTTGACGATGAGATCCAATCTTTTCTAATGAGTGTTTTTAAGGCGGATTTCAGGAGGTTCTCAAAGTTTGGGCCTAAACTCGATAGAATACACCCGAATTTAGTACCCAGGATAAAACCGCTATGGAAAATTCCAGAAAAGGATGTTGGGATGTGGGCAGTGATGAATGAGGTTGATGTACATTTTGCAGAATGTCCATACTCACAAAGTTCTCTAAGGGCTAAAGTCAAGAATTACCTCAACCAAATGGAGGGTAAAAGAAAGGGAACCAAATTATCAATACTAGAATCATTCTCTCAAACATTTAAATTTCAAAAAAAAGCAATTATTATGGGACAATGCAAACTTTGCGGTGAACCTTCATCTCTAAATGTATGTAAGGCATGTGAGATGGTTGAAGAAATTAAAAATCATTTAAGTAAAAAATGAAAATTGGTTTAAAAAATTCTAATAAAGTTCTATAAATAAATTTAGATTATTTAATGATACGGATTACAGTACCAACTCCTTTACTGCGGCCTTCACGGAATATTAGTTTTTGACCCTCTCTGATACAGCATGGACGGTATTTAAAAGTCATCTTAATTTTTCCTGTATCTCCAGCTGACATATATTCACTGTCAAGGGGTTCAAATGTCATAGTTTCTGCAATTGTTTCTATGTGGGCTATACATTCATATCCACTTTTAATAGTGGTGGAATGTACTAATATTGCTACATCAGCTTCAAATTCTCTAACGCTCAATGCAGGATATTTTGGACTGCAAAGAATCATTCCACGTTTAATATCAGCCACATCCAATCCAGTTATTGAAATTCCAACAACATCTCCGGTTTCTGCAACATCTTTTTTATAATGATGCATTTCCATGGACTTTGAACTGGTTTCAATGAACTGCCCAGTACCTGTAGGGCCTAATCTAAGTTTATCACCTTTTTTGACTTTTCCCTGTCTAATAGTACCGCTAACAACAGTCCCAACACCAAGGACAGAGTAAATTTTGTCTATGTACATCATAAAAGGTTTTTTCAATTCTTTACCATTGGAAGGTATTTTTAACTTCAAAAACAACCTGTCAAGAAGATCTAAACCTTCTCCTGTTACAGGTGAAACCTTAACAACAGGGACTATGTGGTGATTCATGTTTTCTGCAACAATATCTGCATCCTTAATCGATTTTATCATGTATGGAATTCTTCCAACAAGTTTCAGGAGATCGAATATTTTCTGTTGAACTTCGATGACCTTATCAGCTGTTACAACGTCAATTTTGGTCATTGCAACTATTACTGGCAGTTCCATTGCAAGAATTATACCCAAATGTTCTTTAGTTATGTGGGTGGGTCCTTGATCTGCTGCAATTGTAAGCAGGCCATAATTAAGCTTTTGACCTACAATTCCCCTTATGGTTGTACGCAACCAAGGTTCATGTCCTACAGTATCAACAAAGGAAACCACTTTGTCACATTCTTCCACTAATTTTGACTTTTCTTTTTTTTTCAATGGATTTTTGACCCTTACAGGATTATCATTGGAGAATCCATAAACAGCAAATGAAAGGTCTGCAGACAATCCTCTTTCTATTTCATGTTTTTGAACGTCAAGAAATATTCTTGTTTGCCCTGATCCATTGTCAAGAGAACCGGTGGTCAATGTACCAACCAGTGTGCTTTTACCATGATCTACATGTCCAGCAACGCCTACGAGCAAATGCTTTTTTTTATTTTTTTGGGATTTTCCAATCCTGACCTTTGCTACACTTCCATGCTTGGCAGAATGTTTTTCAAGTTCTAAAATTTCAGCACCAATTTCAATTGCTATACTTTCAAGAACAAAAATTGATTCATCATATTCTGATTCGGGCAGCCCAATTAAATGGCCTTCATCATGAACACCAATAAAATAAATAGCTTCTCCGTCACCTTTCTCCATCCTGTACTTCATTTGGGATGCAAGATGTTGCTTTCGGTCTTTTTTTAGATGATAATCTACGTTAAGATTCTCTTTAAATTCGATATTATTCCTTTCTCCATATTTAGTGATATCGTAGATATTATCTGTCATGATACCGGTTTTTGATTAGAAATCTTTAACGTTTATTAGGAATTTTATCAGCAGTTGTGAAGTATGCACCGCCATATTTCTCTTCTTGAAGTTCCCTAACCATATCTGAAGCTTTATCTGCTTCTTCAACCATGGCTATAATTCGCCTTTCTTTGACTTTAAGGTTTTTACCGCAAACACATTTTTTACTGGCTACACCTTCTTTGGAGTATACTGCACGTCCACAATCGCATCTAAAAATGATGTACATTATTACACTCTCATAATCTTACAAACCTGAAAACTTTTAATTTATTCATTTTCTGTTTTTGTAATTATAATATATTATCCTAAAAATATACGAAATCATGAAAGTTTTGTTTCTGAAATATTCTAAGATAATATTTTGTACTTAATCCTATCATTGAATAGAAAGTTTATAAAAATATTTAAATTCAAGTATAAATGAAGTAAAAAAGGATTAATAATACGTAAATGAATTTTATAAGTTTATTCAAGTTTTTTAGAATACAAAGATAGTATTAACAGTGGATAAATATAAATTGGGGATTGTCAGAAATAAGTTTTTAGTACTTCTATACTGTTAAAACCTCTTCTATTGGGGGAATTTTTTCTGGATGATCCATGTACTCTGAGATTCCCCTTTTATGTCCTGCTCCCACTACTACCACAACATTTTCATCATTTATATCTTGGAGCATGTGTGCCATGTAGGCATCCCTTTCTGTTACAAGTACGTCATATGCTTTTGGTGACATTTTCTTAAAATATTCCATAACTTCATTGAGTGTGTCACCATCTTTAATACTTTCAACATCATCTATTTCTTCTTTGCTGAAAAATGATGCTAATATTCCATATACAAATTTGGCTTTTTCAAAGAAGGTCATCTTGTTAAGAGCTCGTTTGAGTGTTATACTAATATCTCTATCTATTAGCGCTACCTTAGCACCAATTTCTTCTGCTGTCTCTATAGCTGCAAGCATTTCTGAACCGGGCTTAACTCCCATATCGTCTCCGATTTTTCTCTGAAGATAGGAAAGGAACATGCTTACAAGGAAAATGCTCAGTTTATCGCCTTTAATGACTTCCCTTATATTAACATTCTGTTTCTCTTGTCCATTTTTTTCAGCTATCATATTCTGGTAACGATTAATATCTAATTCCACAGCCACAACATCGGGTTGATGTGTAATTATGGCTTCTTTAACCTCTTCAATACTTTCTTTTGATACATGGGCTGTACCTATTATCTTTAAATTTTCTGGTGCCATTTGATCCTCGCTATTTAATTTAGATTCTGATTTTAGATAATATACTTAATAAACTCGTGAAAAAATTAAAGTATAACTAAAATAATCAATAGTAATATCCCAAATTAATAATACTTAATATTTATTTCCTTTTATTCTTCCCTTTTCATATACTGGAACTGAGTCATATATATTTCGTCTGAGACAGAAATCAACATCACCTGTAAGTCCCAGTTCACCGAGTTTAAGAGCTGATGTGGAGTTTTTAACTGCTTTTTTTACCATGTCTTTGTCGCGTGAAGACATATAAGATGCAAGGGCCATTTCATCGAGATCGCATTGCTTTAAATATCCTATTATTTCCCCAGCACCTAAAAAATCTTCAATTGCGAATTTACCTTCCACTCCGGCCATCACAACTTCTATATGGCTGTTTGCAAGTTCCATTGCCATGTTAGCAACTGCTTTTGCATTTATAAATGAACCTATCACGGCTTTTGCTTTCATTCCGTCCAATATTCTGGTCCCGTTACTAGTGGTTATCACTAGAACGTCTCCCATGAATTTGGAGATTTCTACAGGGGAATTTCCGGTATCAAACCCTTCTATAGCTGCTCCTCTCCTTTCACCCGCTAGTACTGCATCATATTTTTTAGCAAGTTTTTCAGCTTCTTCAATATTTTTCACTGGTATTATGGTGCTGAAATTCTCCATTGCAACTGTTATAGTGGTGCTGGCCCGTAGGACATCTACCAAAATAGCAACATCTTCAGAATATGATTTGTCAAAGCTCAGTGAAACCTTCATTACAACACCAAAAATAGAATTAAAGAAAAAAAAGTCTTAAAATCCTTAGGAATCTATTCAACCTTTTCAGCAAAGGCAAAACGTCTTCTTACNNATGCCGTCTCCTTCTTTACCTACATCTTCAATTTTTACTTCGTATTCTTCCCCTTCCTGAATGGGGGCTGTTTTTGGGCTCTGATCCATTCTAAACAATATGTTCACTTCCTTAAACCTACAAAAAACGGTTCTAGTGTTATTTTATTTGTTTAATTTATTATATAAATCTTTGTAGACTATTATGAATTGTAGTAATTCATGAGGATTTGAAATATTTTGCTTATCATATAATATTATATGAACTTTATCAGTCATTCAACTAGGTATTAAATCCGATTAAATATAATTATATAATTAAAGAAGAATATTGAGGTTAGATGAAGATTGTTACTACCCCTATGTGTGAGGATGTTCTGAACCTTGCGGGTATCAAAGAATTTGATGTAAACTCCGACCCGGATTCTACAGATTCAGACATAGCAGTTGTTTTATCAGAGACCAATACCATTATGAAATCTGTTAAAGTGAAGTTGAACACATTTACACAGATTAAAAATAGTGTTGAAATGCTTAGAGATATGTTTGAGACTGATATTGATGAATATGATCCTCAGGACTACATTTTTAGTGAATTTAACAGATCACTAAACAGAAAAATAAAAGTCAAAGTTTACTCAAATTTTCTTAAGGATATAGTAAATGATCTNNCCTTCACATAAAAATGCTCCCAAAAACCCCCTTAAAAGAGCTGAAATACGATACAAACTTTTGGAGAAAAAATTATGTACGAAACCTTGACCTACACTGGTGGAATTTATAAGTACGAGGAGATGACAGAGCTTATTGAGGATCTAGGGGGTTTTGTGCTTCAGGAAAACATAAGCCAGATGGATTTGGTTCTTACCTTAGCTGTTCCGATTGAAGATGTTCCTAGCGTCAAAGAAAAGGCTAAAGAACTTCTTGGAACAATTAAAATAGCTCCTATGGCTGGCACCGAGATAGCCATTGTTTCTCCAACTCTTGCACGTCAACATCTACCTCACTCTGCATGTGATATATCGGAATTTCTTAGGCGTTACGGTGCTAAGGACAATATGATTGGACTTTCAAGGGGTGCTGGTAAGGGAATATCAAGGATTTCCGAGGATGAAAAGAAACTGATAGAAGAACATGATCTAGTTGTATTTGCCCTTGGAAGTTTCAGAGAATGTATAATACATAAAACTCATTTATTTGAAGGTATTGAGATACCTGTTGTTGTCACAGGGGCTCCTGAAATTGATTTAGATGATATTCCTGGGGCAGATGCGTATGTGTCGGGTCTTGGAAGAATTCCCCGTAGGCTCAAAAGAGGAGAGAATATAAGAGCTCTTAAAAAGCTAGTTGATGTTGTAGAAGAAATTCTGGATAATAAAAGAAGGGAAATATTAGATGATCCACCTATTGTTCCTTCAATACTTGTAAAGAGGGAAATTGAGGATCAGATACCTGCTATTAAGGAAGTTTACTCACCTCTCCCAGTTGTTAGTCAGCTAATGGGGGTGAGGGTGAAACTCAAATATGATGACTATCACAATGAGATCGAAGATGTTGTAGTTAGCGATCACCGTCTGGGTGACATATCTGAGGTCGTAAAATCTAAGATGTACGATTACACGCTGGTAAAACTTTTATCGGAAACTTCGATAATCTAACTTTTTTTTAAAAGGAGTTAAAATATGAGGACAATTCTCAGGTTCGCAGGATTCATGTCGGTATTCTTTTTTGGGTTTTTAGTAGTTAACTACTGCATTTTCTATGGAATTGCTTCTCTTTTCAGTATTCAACCAGGTTATATTTTTTATTCTCTACTTATTCTAGCAGTGATTTCGTATCCCGTGGCTGCTACCATTGAAAGAGTTATTTCCAATACAACCACAAGAATTTTTTATTCTGGTGCATCTGCATGGATGGGTATATCATTCTACCTTTTGACATTCATTGTAATTTACTGGCTGATATCATTGGTGTTTAAAATTCCAGGAGAAATAGCAGGAATTATAATTGTTGCATTAACCACTGTATTAAGTGCATATTCGCTTATTAACAGTTTATATTTGAATGTGAAAGAGATTGAAATACCATTGAAACATTTGAAGGGAAATATGAAGGTTGTTCAACTTTCAGATATACATATTGGGTCCATCAGAAATTCAAGCTACATGGAGAGGATAGTAAGTAAAACAAACGAAATCAACCCTGAAATAGTTTTTATAACTGGAGATATGGTTGATGGAAGTGCCAGATTACATACTAATACTTTTGGCGCAATAAATAAATTGAATGCACCAGTATTCTTTATAACAGGAAACCATGAAACTTATGAGGGCTTGGACGAGGTTTTCAGGGTTTTGAGAAATACTGATATGAGAGTACTGAGGGATGAAATGGTTGTATGCAATGGAATTCAAATCATTGGTGTTGAGTATTCATTTGAATATAATCACATGGAAAATGTCCTATCAAAACTTAAAATTAACACTGAAAAACCTTCAATAATGTTGTACCATCTTCCCCAAGAGTTAAAAACTGTTGCAAATTCAGGTATTGGGTTACAACTTTCAGGACATACACACGCAGGGCAGATGTTTCCATTCAATTATTTAGTTAGAATTATGTTCCCATTATTTAACGGGATTTATAAATACGAAGGTACTTATTTACACGTTTCTCCAGGTACCGGGACATGGGGGCCACCTATGCGTCTTGGATCTAGATGTGAAATTACTGTGATAAATCTTAAGGGCGAAATATCTAAATAAACTTAAAATTGCTAATTATTCTTTTTTTAATCAGTAAAAAATTAACTCTTAAATCCAGAAAAGTCTTTTAATAAAATTTTATTTTTTAAGTAATTATTCGTAGCTCTAGAGATACGATATAAAATTATGCTATATAATTTCCTAAATTTGCAATATTTACAAAATGTAATTATCAAGTTATGAGATAAAAAAATAAGTTAAATTGGATATAACTTGTAATATGTATTAACAAATAGGTGAGAGAATTGGTTGATGTAGTAGTTATCTTATCCATCATAACCAGCATTACTTCAATTATACCGGCAATATTTGCCATATTATTTTCCATGCAGGTGGAGGAAAGACTTAAGAAGAATTTTTTAAGATTAAAGGATATTATGGATAATAATCATGAACGAACTAAAGAAGTTCTGGCAAACATGGACCGTGAGGCAGAGGACATAAAACAACAGTCTTTAAATCTCAAACAGAACTCCAAGAAGCACTCAAAAATATCCTGGATGATTGTAATATTTCTGGAAAACAACTAGAAGAAAAATAAATGGAAATAAAGAATAACTCCCTTCTACCTTATAAATAATACCCTGCCTTCATGATAAAAAAAATTTATGGATTAAATAAAATATAATTCCAAAAAACAAAATTTACTAATAAAAATTATAATTGTTTAAACAGAATAATGTAAACTATTTTTGACATACTTTCTATAATAAAATTACTATTAATTTTGATTCTTTTTTAATTTATATTTCTCTCCAATATCCACATGCAAATAAAATTCTCTCATTATACCCATGATATTATTTATTAAAAATTGGATAATAAAGTAGGGGTCTTCGAAATGGGATGTTTAGACAGAAAAAAATGCAGACTGAAAAAAAATGTCAAAAATTGACAGTAAAAAGTGAGTAATTGACAAATTATAGGGATGTGATTAGATGAGTTTAAGCCAACAAGATATCGACAGTATAAGGGCGATTATAGCGAATGATAACGCTGTACTTGTTGAGAAGTTGATTAAGACAGTTAATAGGACTATTAATGTTTTAAGCGCCTTAAAGATGGGTGAGGTTGTTTCTGATGATAGATGGAACATTAGCGGTAGCGCTGATATTGAAGAGATAATCCTTGATATCAAAGCAAATAATGATGTAATTTTAAATGAACTTGTTGAAGGTGTTGATACTGATATTTTTAGCACTTTAACAGTACAGGATATAATTGCAGATGAAGGACTTATAAAATAAACACTGTCATATTGCTGTCATGCTACTGACTTATTTTAGAGGTGAAATAATGAATAGTTGTGATGTAAATGGGTATAAAGAGTTATCACTGAAGATAAAGGATAAGCTCGGATTAGAAAAATCTCCAGTTGCTATTAAACTAGTTTTAAATGAAGATGATATCCCTAAGGGGATCCCAAAGATAGAAGAACATATAAGACATTGTGAAATGGTCCAAAGGGCAGCTCAAGGAAACATATTTTATGCAACAGCTGAACAACAAGCATGTAAAGGAGGAGCTGGAGCAATAGGTCTCATGGAACCACCTGAAAAAGTTAAATCCGGTGAAATGTATTACTCCCTAGGTAGATTTTCGAGTTTGGGATCGGCAAAAAGAACAGTAGATGCCATCCCCAAAATAGATCCTATAATGAAAGCAATAGCATACGCTCCACTTGAAACAGCACCATTCGATCCGGATGTAGTTGTTATAATTTGCAACCCTAAACAGGCTATGCAGTTAGCTCAAGCAATGGTTTATACTCTTGGCGGCCGTTTCGAGGCAGATTTTGCTGGAATCCAGTCTATATGTGGGGATGCTGTTGCAGGGCCATACACAACCAAAAGACCTAACATAACATTAGGATGCAGTGGTTCTAGAAAATTTGCCGATATCCAATCAGACGAGGTCATTGTTGGAATGAACGGTGAAAATATTGGATGTGTTGTAAACGCACTCGAAGCTTTATAATATTTAAAATTCTTTCTTTTATTTTAATTTGACAATTTTTTTTCAATATTAGATCTTTTTTTTAGATATTTCTTTCGAAAATTTAACATTCAATAAACAACAAATTAATATTAAGAAACCTTGAGGTGAATATAAATGTCTGAAGAAAAACAGGTTTTTGAAGTACTAGATGAAGTTAAAAGTTTAGGCGAAATCATAACACGCTGTATTGAAAAGGGAGAGATGGATAACAAGTTGGTTGCGAATTGGACCTTTGACACTCTTCAATTAGTTGGAAAAATGGGTAAATTAGTTGAGGAACTTGAAGATCGCTTGGATCTCTTAGAAGAAGAAGTAGAGAAGAAAAAATTTTAATTTAGACTACTTAAAGATTTTTATAAAGTATTCCATTATTTTTTTTAATCTTTTTTTGAATGGGGAAAATTCTTAAGACTTAGGATACTAAAATAATTTTCTTAACATTTTAATAGAATTTATTAAATTATTATTTATAGAATATTAAAAAAATATTAAATCATATAAAGCCTGTTTTTAATGTATAGGTAATCTTCGTATCTATTGATGTTTACTAGCTCAAGATCGTTTAATGGAGGGGTTCCATAAAAAATAACACCATCTAATATCATTTCCATTAAAACTGGATTTAAATTATCTGCATGTTCAGGTAGATACTTCAATAGAAGTTTAGAATGACATACAAATGGCATTCCTAATCCTTCTGCAGATTCAAGATAACCACTTTTCTTTCTTGCCAATATTGAGACAATTTTTTCTGGATTTTTGTATTTTAATGCTTTTTCTATGAGTCTCCTAATTGTCTTACTAGTTATAGTTGGTTGGTCTGCAGCTACACAAAGACATAAACCTGATTCAAGATTTTGAACTCCATTAAGTAGAGTTTGAGATAATTCAACATTAAAATCGGGATTATTTAATATTTTTACTTTATCATCTGGAAAATTTTTTAAAACAGCATTAATTTCATTACTATACTGGCCTAAAACGACTACACAATTATTAACCCCAGATTTAAGAACATTTTCTATGGTATGTACTATTACAGGTTTACCTTGTAGGTCCATTATCAGCTTATGATTTATTTCAATCCCCCTTAACTTGAGGTCTGCTATCATCCTTTTGTTTTTTCCTGCTGCTGTTATAACTGCTGAAACCATGTCCATCAACATCCCATATGATATATTGAATTCTTATATTATGATTGTTTAAGATCGATATGATTATTTGGATTTAAAAAAGAATTGTTATTTTAAAAAGGAAAATAAAAAAATAAGAAATTTAAGGTGAGTATTGTATAGCATGTGCAAATATCTGCATACTTGTACCACTACCTACCGTCCAGATAACAATCTTAATAGGATAATTTGTTGGATTATAGACTTTTATTCCAGTAGACGGGTTAGCATTTATGGTAACAGAAAGAAATCCGCTACTCATACCTGAAGGAAGTGGGCAGCCTGCTTCCATTACTGCGGCTCTTAAAGCCCTTCCAGGAGGACAAGCACCATGTGAGGGATAGCCTGCAACCGTTGGATCATATACTCCTGTAAAAGTAACATCTTCTTTTCCAGATGAAGATGTGTGTGGTGGAACAATTGTATTGTTCCATCCTTGAACAAATGTCTTTGCGTTGTCTGCACGTAGAGCATTGTTGTACTCGGCATAATATCCAAGCTCACTGTTACCTGTCCCTACAACCTTCTGATTAGTTGCTCCATTATAAATCATTATAGGTGATCCTGATGGATATTCTTTCATATATTCAATAGTATCATTGTCTAATTGGGTTTTAATCTTGTCGGGGGTTATTGAGTTTCTTTCATCGTTAAAGGATGTCAGAGAATAATCTAATCCAATCGAATCTCCTATTTCAGAATTGTTATACCATTGTTTAAGTGCAACTGCAGAAATGTAGTTTGTTGGAACTGTATTATTACTTATATCGGAAGCTGCAACACTTTTAACTGTTTTATTTTGACTTACAATATTTATTCCATTAGCAGTTTTAACTGCAGTGGTGTAAGGTGTTTTGATACCCCATACAAAAGTTTCTGGTGGGTTTACGACCAATTTTTCTCCACTAACAGTAACCATGCCTGGACCATTGAATCCAACTGCGTTACCATTTCTAGATATTTTGCCGCTTGTGATCTGGGTTATTGGAGTTTCTACAGATCCTGTTGTAATTGCTGTTAAAAAATCGTTAAATTGATTACTTTTTAAATCTTCAATTAGATATTCTGGATGATAAATTACTGGAACTTTACGAATTTTACTGCTGCTTACAACATTTTCTCCACTGTAAACAGTATCTCCTATATTAACAGCTGCAATTTCTGCTGGATTTTGAGGAGGGACATAAGCTTCAACATTTTTAGCAAAAGTAAACATTCCAACAGACAAAATAACTAATATCAATATTATTATCACGGGATTTTTCAAGTAATTTACCAGAAAAACTCCCTCCTATCTCCTATCATACATATCTCTCCTATAAACCCTTCCCGAATAATTTATTATTAGAATAGTTATTAAATTAAAAACTATTTATAGTATATGATTTTTGGTAGGAATTATGTTTTAAGGGTGAAATCTGGAAAAAAAGTATTATATTATTTAATAATTATTAATACTATTTGAAAGTCTATTTAATGTCTTTTGGATGTACATAATCTTTTTTTGACCATTTCCTCCAATGAATATGTTTTTGTACTTCTTGGTACAATTTAATGCAAGTTCAACTACTTCTGAAACTTCATTTAATACACTAACGTCTCCTTCATAACCTTCAGCTCTTAAAATTTTTTCAGCTATATATGTAGTGTTGTCTAAACCAGGATATAATACTACAAGCTCTGGTTTTGCATTTGAAACTTCTTTTAAGATATTGTATCTGTATTTTTCGCTCTTTCGCGGTGTTCCAATTATTATAATGTCAATTTTAGCTTCATTGAATACTGCAGCAACTGCATCGGGATTATCTGTTTTACCAATAATGATCCTAGAGTTCTCGAAATTTATGGTTTTTGTTCTACCCTCTACACCATTAAAATTACTCAAAACTTCATTTGTTAGTTTTGATGATATCCCTAAAATTTCAGCGACCCTGAACGCCCCTGAAGCGTTCTCTTGATTGAATTTTCCAAACAATTTCAATTTTCGATGATCTGAACCGAAGAAAGATGTGTTATCGGCACAATCTGCACATTTTGTGAGATAATTATCATTTTCATTTAAAATAGCTTGTCTTTTTCCTTTTAAAAATCTGCAAACAGATTTACAGTAATTTTCTAATGAAATATGATACTCCATATGGTCGCGTCCAATATTGGTAACCAAGACCATGTCAAAGTTAAAAACGTATGATACAAAGTCGAGGGTCATATCACAAACTTCCACAATCATAACATCATATTTATTTTCTGATGCTTCAAGTACCAGTTTGGTATAACCATCAAAACCTCCCCCTGCATTTCCTCCTAAAAGAACCTTTAAACCTGATGTTTCGAGTATATCCTTCAGCATGTAGCAGGTTGTTGTCTTTCCATTAGTTCCAGTTATACCTATGGTAAAAACTGATTTATGAGCAGTTAAGATATCTGAAAGAAGTTTATTTTCAGCTATTATCTCATTTGCTATATTAATATTCCATAAACTTGGACTTAGAACTACAGCGTCTGCAGAATCTATTTTAACAGTGTTATGGTGACCAAGTTCAAGATCCAAATTTTCTGTTACAAGTTCGGTGATATTTATATCCATATTTAGATCAGAAGCGTAAACATGATTACCATAATCAAGGAGAGCTTTAACAGCATTTTTTCCTTCCATTCCCAGACCTAGAACCGCAACTTTCATTCTATTCACATATCCGCCTTATTTTTTTATAATATAAATTATTTAATATGAAATATAAAATGATAAATTAGATTTATAATACTGAATTTATCTATACCTATTTTTATCTATCTGTTTTTACAATAGATNNATAGAAAAAATCTCAAGACCAGTAAAGATAATGCATGTCTGCGGGTCACACGAACACACAATAATGCAACACGGAATAAGAACACTCATACCTAAAGAGGTAGAAATTGTTGCAGGACCCGGATGTCCTGTTTGTTGTGTACCAGCAAGAGAAGTAGATGAGTGCCTCTTCCTTGCAAGGGATGGTGTTACTATAGCAACATTTGGAGATATGTTAAGGGTTCCTGGAACAACAGGATCACTGGCAGATGCAAAAGCAGAAGGTGCAGATATTAGGATAGTTTATGGAGTAAACAATGCAGTTGAGATGGCACAAAAAACAGACAACGAAGTGGTATTTATGGCAGCAGGATTTGAAACTACTGCACCCACAACAGCAGCAGAATTGGTAAACGGTCCACCAGAGAATTTTTCAGTATTATCAAGCCACAGACTTATCCCGCCAGCCCTTAAATTCCTGATAGAATCTGGAGAAGTGAACCTCAATGCACTTATTGAACCTGGCCATGTCTCAACAATAATAGGAACAAAACCCTACCAGCCCTTTTCTGAGAAGTATGGAATTCCACAAGTTGTGGCCGGATTTAACCCATTTGATGTACTTATATCAATTTATATGGTGTTAAAACAGTTTAAAGATGGAAAAGCAGAGGTTCAGAATGAGTACAAACGTGCTGTAAGGGAAGACGGAAACATAAAGGCCCAAGAACTTCTTGAAGATGTATTTTACATAAAAAGCAGGGAGTGGAGAGGATTTCCTGAAATACCCAATTCTGTCTATGAAGTTAAGAAAGAGTTTTCAAACTTCAATGCAAGGGAAAAATTTGATATTGATGTAGGTGAATCTAAACCCGTCATAACCGGATGTATATGTGGTCCAATACTCAGAGGAGTTGCAAGACCGGAGGAATGCAAACTTTTCAAAACTGAATGCAACCCTATGAATCCAGTCGGAGCTTGTATGGTCAGTAAAGAGGGAACATGCAATATAGCCTACAGATACGGATCATTCGATCCATCGATGTGAATTTCCTATATGTGACTTACTATGAGAATAAAAATAGGTGAAAGTTTTGATAAAAGTGTTAGCCCTTGATGTGGATGGTACCATCACAGATAAAAGCAGGAGAGGATGCATAAGTGCCATAGACATTATCTACAAGGTTGAAAGTCTCGGTATTCCGGTTATAATTGCAACTGGAAATATTCTCTGTTTTACAAAGGCATTATCAACATTTTTGGCTACATCTGGAGGGGTTGTAGCCGAAAATGGGGGTGTCATCGAATCAAATGGTATAAAAGAGGTTCTTGGAAATTTTGAAGTATGTCAAAAAGCATATAATTACCTTAAATCAGAATTACCAGTTGAAAAAGTTCAAAATTCTCACTTAAGAGTTTCAGAAATAGCAATAACCAGAAAATTCCCTGTCAAAACTGTTAAAGAAATTCTTGAAGAATTTGATGTTGAGGTTTACGACAGCACATTTGCCATACATATTACAGACCCATCAGTAAACAAGGGAACTTCTCTTATTAAAGTTGCAGCTGGTATTGGTGTAAAACCCAGCGAAATCCTTGGGATAGGTGATAGTGAAAATGATATCGAATTTTTAACTGCTGTAGGTGTTAAAGTAGCTGTTTCAAATGCTGACCAAGAACTTAAAGACATAGCTGATTATGTTACCGACGAACCACATGGAAATGGAGTTAGAGAAGCCGTCGAAAAGTATATTCCCTATATTTAAGTATTTAAGTTTATTAAACTTAATATTAAAAATTAGTTTAAAATAATTTGATGTCAATAATTTACTGATTTATATCGAGGTGTTAAAAAATGATGCATGATGTAGCGAACCAAACTCTTGATCTCGCCCTTAAATACACCGATCAGGCAGAGATTTATGTTGAAAAGGAAGAAGGTGTCAACGTTGATATCAAAAAGGATAAAGTAGATTTTGCAAAGGAAGCTTTCACATTTGGAGTTGGAATCAGAGTTATCCTTGAAGGGAAAATGGGTTTCTCTTACTCAACCAACCTTGATAAGCTTGAAGAGACTGTTCAAAGTGCGATTTTTAATGCTAAATCTAATGAAATTGATGAGAACTTTGCATTTGCGCCTAAATCTGAATATCCTAATGTAAAGGGTATTTTTGATCCTAAGATCGAGTGTCTAGAACTTGAAGAAATCATAAACTTCGGAAAGATCATGCTTTCATCGGTAAAGGAAGAAAAGTGTGAACCAACATCTGGAGGATTCCAAACGGGCTACAGTAAGTTCATAATTGCAAACTCTGAAGGTGCAGTAGCTCAAGATGTTTCATCAATTTTTTCAGGCTATATATCAGTTAATGTGGATGATGGAGAGAATGTGTCAACTGCCAGTGAATCTGATTCATCAAGACATCTCGACATCGATCCTGAAGAAATAGCTGAAAATGCTTGTAGAATTGCAAAAGACTCAAGAGGAGGCATACCAATAGAAACTGCAAATTTCCCTGTTATTCTTGACCATCACGCAGCTTCAGGACTTATAGCAACTTTTTCAAGTGCGCTTAACGCTGATAATGTCCAAAGGGGAAGATCTGTTTTTGCAGATAAACTTGGGAAAGAAGTTGTATCCAATTCATTAAGCATATATGATGATGGTACTCTCAAAGGAGGTCTTCAATCGGCAACATGTGATGGTGAAGGAGTATCAAGTCAAAAAACTCCATTAATCGAGAAAGGATTGTTGAAAAACTTTTTATATGATATTTATACTGCTAAAAAAGGAGGAGTTGAACCCACAGGTAATGGAATGAGATCATCCTATGGCGATGTTCCATCAGTAGGTTTATCTAATTTTATACTTGAATTTGATGATATTAAAGATATTTCAGAGGTTAATAACGGTGTGCTGATTACAGACGTTCTTGGAGCACATACAGCAAATCCCATATCTGGAGATTTTTCTGTTGAGGCTATGAATGCATTCAAAATTGAAAATGGAGATTTAAAACATCCATTGAAAAAGGCAATGCTTTCTGGAAATATTTTCCAGGCAATGGGAGTTTCCTTTGCAGCAGCTGCCGAGAAACGTAAAATAGGGCCATTTGTACTTCCTCAAATTCTAGTCGAAAACTTAAGGGTAGTTGGTTGATGTTTTCAAGAGGTATTGTAGGTGGATTAGGCGGTAATCTTGGAATGGCCCTTCAAGATTATTTTAAGATAGCTTCAAATGAAAAACCATCCAGAATGAGGGTTACTAAAAGCATAACGGCAGATTATTGCATGGAGTTAGATGCTCTGTGGAGTGAGCATGAAAAAGTAAGAGCAGAATACCATTCTAAATATATTGAAACCTCATGGAATGGATTGTTTAGGCCTGAATTTTCTTATCTAGATCTAAAAATTATGATTGCAGATAAAATATTGGAGAACTGTTTTTTATGCGAAAAGAACTGCAAAATCGACAGAAGAATTGAAACAGGTTTCTGTCGAGTAAGTAAACCGGCCATAGCCTCTGAATTTCTGCATATGGCTGAGGAAAAACCTTTAGTACCTAGTCATACCATATTTTTCTCAGGCTGCAACTTCCAATGTATCTACTGCCAGAATTGGGACATTAGTCAGCAACCAGATCAGGGGATGGTTGTGGAACCACTGAAACTTGCTAAAATAATTGATTTAAGACGAAGACAGGGATCAATGAATGTAAATTTTGTTGGGGGAGAACCAACTCCTAACATCCCCTACATCATGAGGGTAATGAAAAATTCGAAGGAAAATATCCCAGTAATATGGAACAGTAATTTATACCTATCCGAATATGCAATGAAATTACTTGATGGGTTTGCAGATGTCTATATCACCGATTTTAAGTACGGAAACAATAGATGTGCTGAAGATCTTTCTGGAATTTCCAATTACTCTGAGGTTGTAAGAAGAAATCATAGAATCGCTTATGATGCCGGTGAAATGATCATAAGACACCTAGTAATTCCAAATCATGTTGAATGTTGTTCAAAACCGCTTATAAAATGGATATCGGATAATTTAGGTTCTGAGGTAATTTTAAATATAATGTCCCAGTATCGGCCACTTTATAAAGCACCCGAACATCCAGAAATATCTAACCTCCCAACTATGGACGAGATTCAAGAAGTTATATCCTATGCTGAAGCTTTGGGTTTTGTGAATATTATATAAATAATTTATGGTAAGATATGGGTAAATTAATAATTTTTAAGATTTATCTGATGATTAAAATGGGGTTCTATGATTTAACAAAGACTGAAAGGCAGAAAATCGTCAAAAAAACTGAAGACGAGATACTGAAAGCTATTTTGGATTTAAATTTTAAATTGGATAATAATGAAAGGAAATTTATCCCCGAAACCATTTTAAATTATGCATCTGACAGCGACACTTACGTAAGAAAAAAATGCTTACATGTCGATTGCAAGAATATATAATGGTTACACAAATTTAAAAGAAACGATATTAGACCTTCTAGATTTGATGCTTGAGAACTCAGATGAAAGGGTTAGACAAACATCTGTTCCTGCTTTAGGTGAAATTGGAAAGAAAGATGCAGAAAGTATTATAAAACCATTTGAAAGAGCTTTAAAAGACAAACATCACTTAGTAAGAAATGGAGTGACAGGAGCAATGAAACAGATGGGTCAGAAAAACCCTGAACCAACCTTTGAATTTACAAAGAAGCATTTAAATGATGATAATCCTCAAATTCGAAGGGAAATAATCCACGGAATAGAACTTAGGGGAAGAACTCATCCTGAAGAAGTTTTACCTTTACTAGAAGAATTACAAAATGAGGAAGTTATAACTGTTAGAAATATGATAATCCACGTACTTGGACAGATTAGCTACAAAAATGGATGCCTTGAAAAGGTAGTTGAAAACTTGAAAAGCTGGAAAAATAGAGAGCTAATACTGGATGCATTCAAAGAAATATTAAAGGTTCACTCACGATACAAATTCGCTGCACGTTCACCTGAAGATGCAGAGGATTATATAAAAAAAACATTTAAACGATATTTGATAACCAAAAATTGACATATTAAGAATAAATGGTAGGATTTACATGGACAAATCTAAAGAAGAACTGGGTCTTGAGATTTATAATGACCTTAAACGAGATTATATAAATATTGAACGGATTGATATGGAAAGTGATGATGTTTTTTGTATTTATGCTGATGATGATACCCTCTGGAAAATATTTGAAGACACGATTAATGAATTTAAGAGTATTGAATTTGATGCTGGTAGAGGTGAATCCCACTTTCTACGCGTTATAATATAATTGATTAAAAAATTTATATTTATTTAATTCTTTCTAAATCATATAATTTTCCAGTTAAATTTTATTGAGGATAAAATTTTGATTTTCATTGAAAAATGTTGAATGAAGTTATCTTTGGTATGATTATAAAAGAAAATAATTATTAAGGCGAGATGAATTGTTTTTCTATTAAATTCGGTATAAGGTTTCAATTTTCAAAAAAAGGTTTTTATGATATGATCATCAATATATATTCAACAGTGAATGGGGGAAACTTAATTATTATAATATTTTCAAATTTTAAGCCATTCACAAATTAGACAAATATTAAAATTAACGTGGTCAAATGATTTGCAAAAACTGTGGTGCCAATATAAGGAATAGAGAAAGTTATTGTCCCAATTGTGGAATGGAACTGATGGTTCCCTACTCCAAATCACTTAAAGAGAAATATATAGCAGGAGAATACCACGACCAACATGATGATTTAATTTTCAGGGACAAGAAAGAGCACAGGAATCAAGAAAATGAATTTAAGCCTGTAGAACGTACTTATGAATCTGAAGAGTATTATGGAAATGAAACAATGGAAGAATATGAAACCAAGAAATCCGGTTCTTCTACACTTCTCGCTATTATCTTATTTTTAGTTGTTGCCCTTTTATTCGGTTTTGTTATAGGTATGATCCTATTTTCAGGATATTTACATTCCTTACCTGGCTTTTCAAATGTTACTCTATAATCCCAAAAAAAAATCTTATATCATTTCATAAATTAGTAGGAATAATTAATTATTTCTTAAAATTTTTGAATCAATCCAGACAGCTGTTTAAAATGAATTTCCCATTTTCGATTTTCTTTTTAAGGTCTGCAGAAAGTTCACGTGCTCGTTTTATGTCAGATTGTCTGCATATTATTGGCATACTAACGGATTTGTGATCGATCATGAAGTTAATAGTTCCAGAATTCATTGTGAATGCATTGTTTGGACAGGAGTATGCACACATACCACAGCCAAAACATCTTCGGGTATTCAATGTATCGGTGTAAGCACCCGTAGGACATCTTTCGCGCACAATGCACTTTTCGCATTTTAAACAATTTTCTGGATGGTAAACTGGTCTTTCATCTGAAACTTCCCATACTTGTCCATAATCGGTAAATCCTAATATTTTATGACGTCCACGTATATCTGCAACTGGAAGTTCTATATTTTTGTTCTGAATGAATGTCTGTTTCAAGATATTTTCATTCAAAATGGGTACTGCTGCGGCAACACTGTCGAATACCTCGGGACCTGCGCCTGTTTTAAAACCACCAAGATAATGAGGATCCATTTGGGTCATGTCAGCTGTTATCATCAGGTTGGGCTTTTCATCACTGCTCCTTGTTCCTCGACCTATTACGATCCCTTCACTACCGTTTAATAGGACTTTAGCACCAGAACAGATCGTTTTCATTAGGGGATCATTTTGAAGGGGGTTGATCTGACCGCAACCCGAAACTGAAAGCCCCTTGAAAGGGCCATCCATGTCAATTGCATGGAATATTGAAGATACAAGTTCTTTTGACGGATTGGTAAATGAGTTATAGTTTTTGAAGGCCATTCTTGTTCCGATCATCTGAGCTGTTCCAATTTCATCGATGTTCGTTTTTGATTTTATTATTTCCCCATCTGTAGATTCCATTTCAACTTCAATTTCCTTTCCACTCACAAGGTCTTTGAATAAAAATCCTCCACCATAACTATGATCGTAGATACTGTGTGCTGTTCCATATATTATCATATCAACTGATCCAAGCCATTCATTGGGGCAGGGCCCGGGAGATCCGGGGACACCATTTAGAATAATCTTTTTTGCTTTTTTAAATGCACCAGGATCTGAAACAGGAACATGGAGTATTGCAGCCGTGCCTGACATGATTCCACAGGTCCCTGTGGTGACAACATCGACATCTTCGGCTTTAGGAGTATTGCCTTCATGAACGAGTATTGATACTTCCTCGGCTGTAAGTACAGTTGCATCCCCATTTTTAATCTTCTGATTTATTTCTTCTATGCTGCGGATCCTCATTTTATCTCCATATATTTGATCTTATAAAGGTAGTTATAATAAAATATTCATTTTTTTTAATTATTAAAAATATTTACCAAGCAGTTAAACTCTATTAAAAACTTATTAAATGAACAAAAATCCCCTTTCATCGTGAAACACTTTTAATCTGGTTTATTACAAATTTTAATGCTTCTTCTATTTTATGAGAATTTGGACCTGCTCCCTGGGCAAGATTTGGTCTTCCTCCTCCGCTTCCACCAAGTATTTTAGCTGCACCCATTATGATCTCATTCACATTTACACCAATAACCATAGCTTTCTTAGAGGAAGCTCCAACGATTTTACCTTCGCGGTTTCCAACAACCACCACATCCATTCCATTTTCATTTTCTATGAGGTCAGTTGCGATCTTCATAAGTTCCTTCATATCAGCCTCCACAACACAGGATAATACCCTCATATCTTCTACGTTAATCGCTTGATCTGTAATCTCACCAATCTTCAACCCAGCAATCTCATCTTTAAGTCTTTCAATTTCATTTTTAAAAGCCTTCCATTCACTGAAGAACCTATCACATGTTCTGGGTAGCTGTTGGGATGTTACTTTAAAAACACTGCTGCTCTCTTTGAGGATGTTATCATTTGATTGAACTGCTTTAATAGCCCCTTCCCCTGCTGAGAACTCAAGTCTTTCAACACCATCTTGGATCCTTTCAGTCTTTGTGATCTTTATCAGACCGATATCACCAGTTCGTTTAACATGGGTTCCAGCACAAGCCTGAACATCTATACCATCAATTTTAACAGTTCTTATATTAGCGCCCGGAACGACCCCCCCTTGATACAGGTTGAACCCGTATTTTTTCTCGGCTTTGGTTCTATCCATCCATTTTGTATGGACAGGATAGTTTTCCATTACATATCTATTTGCAATAATCTCAATTTCCTGAATATCATTGTTAGTAATTCTTTTGTAATGAGACAAATCGATTCTTGATTTTTTAACACCTTTTTGGGCTCCAGCCTGCCAGATATGGCTTCCAAGTACTTTACGTGCTGAAGCTACTATTAAATGGGTTGATGTGTGGTTCTGTGTTAAAGAACTTCTCCGATCAGGGTCTATCTCTCCAGTAACCCTTGATCCCTTGTATGGTTTTAATTTTTCAATGTCTTTTTTGTTCATCCTATGAAGTACAACACCATGAACCTTTTCTGCATGTAAAACAGGTAACTTTTCCATTTTATTTCCTTTTACTCTTATAAATCCCACATCAGATGGTTGGCCACCACCTTCTGGATAGAAAATGGTTCTATCGATTATTAAATTGTTCTCATAGAATCCAATAATGCCTGCTTCAAATTCTGTTTTGTAGGGATTGTCGTAAAATATGAGGTCAGTTTCTGAGAAGTCCAATTCTACTTCCTTTTTCTTCTCTGAATTTTCTTCGGAGTGTTCTGCTGCAACCAGGGTATAGAAGTTATCAGGAACCTCAGCTTTGAAGTTTTTCAATCTGGCTATTTCCTCAATGGTTTCAGGCGGCATTCCATGGGAATCGTAGAGTTTTATAAGCATTGAAACGGGTATTTCATTTTTATTTTCTTTTCTAAGGTCTTTAATACTTTTTTCAACCAGCTTTCTTCCCTTTAAAACAGTTTTTCCATATCTTTGTTCTTCAAGGTTTACAACGTTTAGTATGTGTGTTTGCTGCTTTTTGATCTCGGGGTAGGTTTTAGAAAGGAATTCTAGCTGTATTTTCATGATTTCACCTATGGATTCTTTGATTTCCAGATCATTCATGAATCTTATAGTCCTTCTCAGCACAAGTCTTGCAAGGTAACCTTCTTTAACATTAGAGGGTATTACTCCATCTGCTATCATGAAACAAAGGCAACGTGTATGATCTGCTATGATATAAACCGCTTCCATGGGTTCTGTTGCATTTCTAAGTTCTTCAACAGAAATTCCAAGCCTTTCAGCTACTCTGCGTCGAAGTTCTTTCAGATCTGCAATATCCTCTATGTCCATCATACCCGCAATACGTGCATTTTCGGCTAGAATGTATTCATCCAGCTCTATCCCGGCTAATTTTTTAAGCTGGTCTATTACTGGTCCGAACGAGGCATCATAAGCTGTTGGTGTTCCTTGGGATATCCATGCAAATCTTTCAAGACCGTAACCAGTGTCTACTATTTTCAGAGGAATTTCCTTAAGTCCCTCTGTGGTTGTTTTATACTGAATGAAAACAAGGGTTGCAAGTTCCACTCCTCTCACACATATCTCATAGCATGGACCAGCATTTCCACCACCTTCCCACCATGATTCTATGTAGGTTATTTCTTTTGGATCTATACCTATATGTTTTATGAAGTCATGACAGTACTTCACGGTTTCGTCCTTCCAGTAAACCTGTTTTTCAAATGTATTAAACGCGTGATGTGCTCCCATTGTGAAACAGGTCATATGTCTTCCTGTCCTTCCTACATTGTCTACATCGTTGAGTCTTATCGAAGGTTGTACAATTACTAGAGGGTTTGCAGGAGGTTCAACTAAACCTGAGGTAACCCATGGTTGAAAGTCATATATTGAAGCGCCAACAAGAAAAACATCATCTCTCCAGCGTTTAGCAAGAACAGGGTATCTAGTTATTGGGGTATGTCCTCTTTCTTTGAAGAAGTTGTTGAATTCTCTCTGAATATCATATAGATCATATTTTTTGGGTGTTGCAGGGTTCCCTATGAATTCGTATCTATCGCAAGGTGCATCTCCACAAGTAGCCCTGTCCCCTATGGACCAAAAGTCGTTTCCACAGGCTGTACACGTTTTCTTTGTAAATCCTAGTTCTTCTAGCTGGCGAGACATGGTTGATCAACAGTAAGGTTTTTTTTATAATTATATTTACTAATTTTTTTGATTGAATTATGTATTCCATTGAAATAAAATTTTTAACCAACTAATTTTCAATTTGTCATAGTGATTAAATTAAATAATATTCATCTTTTAAATTAGTTGATCTTATTTGGATAAAAACTTGTTTAAATAGTTTTAAAATTAGTTCAAAAATTAGGAATATCCTAATAGATAAATTATTAAGATTTAAGGTATCTGAAAGTCTAAATTTTAATTCAAAATAGTATTAAAAAAATAATTAAAAAGATCATTGAAATCACCATTTGATTTTAATTGATGATTCATGATCTAAATAGAAGAATTTATCCGAAAAGTGCGCCTAGACCTGCAGCTGCTTCTTCTTCTTTTTCTTCTTCGTCTTCTTCCTCTTCTTCCTCTTCTTCAGCTGCTGCAGGTGTTGCTGTCGCTGCTGCAGGTGCCGCTGCTGCTACTGCAGTTTTTGCCATAGCTTCGTCAATGTCAATGTCTTCTAGAGCTGCGATTAATGCTTTAACTCTTGCTTCGTCAACTTCTGCGCCTGCTGCTTCTAAGACTTTCTTCACGTTTTCTTCGTTAATTTCCTGACCGGTTGTGTGCAATAACATTGCTGCGTATACGTACTCCATTATAATCACCTCAAAGTTTAAATTTATTCAATTTTTTTAAATTAAAATATTCTAAATCAGCCGAATAGAGCGCCGAGTCCTGCTGCNNTTCTTCGTTATCTTTCTTGGTTTCAACCTTAACGGCTTTTGAACTCAATTTTTCTCGAAGTTCATCATCAACTGCATTTTCATCCTTAGCTTCTACTTCCGATGCAACTGAGAGCATCTGTGCGTATGCCTTTGCAAGGAGTAAATCCGTTGTTTCTGACGTTAATATTTCTGCATTTAAAGCAAGGCTCAATGATTGAGCAGCCGCTTTCTGGATTAACACTGGTGTAGATTCTTTGTTGAATATTACCGCGTTAACTGAAAGATTCAATGCCTGAGTAAATGCTTGTTGAATATCTGTTAAGGTTTGTTCCTCATCGATTGTTAATAGATCAGATGTATAAACAGTTTGATCTTCGTAAGCAGCTCGAAGGTCAATTCCAACTTCTAATGGGAATATATCAAGCCTTGTAAGTATGCTTGCAACATTCTTTGGAATGGTTTCTCCAGCAGCTACTATTTTTTTGTCACTAGTTATAACTATTTTGCCCTTTTCTATCTTTGCAGCGATACCAATTTTCTGAAGTTCACCTAGAATTGGACCTGGTTTAAAAGTGGTATCACCCTTTGGAACAACAATATCCTCTGGTGCTATGCTGCCAGCCTTTGCAGGTGCTGCTGTTTTACTGCCTTCAAGAATCTTGTAAAGTTTAAATGGATTCATATTAGTAAATATCAAGGCAGGTTGTCCATCCATGTGCTCTTCAAGCGTTGCAATGTTCTCTTTATCACAGCTGTTCAATGCAAGGCTCATAAGAGTTTTCCTTGACATTTTAAGTGTTGCACTGTCTTTGAGTGTTCTACGCATTTTTTGTAGTTGAGGGGCTGGTATATCTGAAAGGTTAGCCATACCAACTACTTCATGGCTTTCAATTAATTTTTTAAGGCTTGCTACTTCATCCTTCTTCCATTCAGCAACATGAGGCATTAGATCACCCTCGCTACTGGACCCATGGTTGTTTTAACATACATGGATTTTATTTGTTTTCTGCCTTTCTCAAGTTTCCTGTCCA
>PMMV01000130.1 GCA_003162115.1 Methanobacterium sp. | reverse complement strand
TAATTAATTTTCATGTACCTATTTATTTTTAACTTTAAATTCTTTTGAAAAGAAATTTATGAATTTTTTTTTAATTATATTAAAATTCTTGTATAATAATTACTTAAATTATTTCTCTTTCCTTCAGTGGTTCGGTTATAACTGCACCAAGTAAAAGTCCCAGTGAAATGGCTACTATTGTCATTGCAACTAGAGTTGCATCGGTTACAGCTGCAAAGTAGTTCTGTGTCACAAATGTTGCAAGGCTTATGAAACCAAGTGAACCTGGAACAAGTATCCAGAATGCTGGTAATATCGAAACAAAACTTGGGGTTTTATGGTCTCTTCTTTCGATTATTGTACCACTGATTGCCATTAACAGAGAACCAGAAAATGCTCCAAAGAATCCTCCTACAAAATGGTTACCAATTTGCTGACCAAAGAATGCAATGTAAAGTATCAGAATTACCCATGGCATGTCTTTGTTTCTTATAGACATGAAAAGATACATTCCAAGAGCGAATATTAAAACTCCTAAATAAGGTGCCCACCATCCCAAACCATTCACTGAATTCGCCACAAGTAGACTTTGGGGAGGAATTCCTGTGATCTGAATTCCTACTAGAACTCCGAATAATATCAGAAACAGTATTGCAGTACCATAAATAACCCTACTTGCACCCGATATAATCTCACCGTAAGCCAGTTCGAACATTCCTGTTGTTAATGTCGCACCTGGGAGGAAATATGCCAATGCAGGTAAGAGCATTGCAACGGATCCTGTGATTAGTCCTCCTTTAACACCCCAGAGAAATAGAGAAGAGACAATGAATGCAGCAATCACAGGTAAAATAAGTAAAAACCTAAGCCGGTTAAGGCTTAGGATTAATAAAATTCCTACTATTGCCCCAAGTACTCCTGAAACAATTAACTGGTCTACTGTGGGTTGGAGTAACAATCCGATGCCCATAGAAAATAATATGTATCCAATTAATATTCCAATAGGCCCAAATTGGTGTTTTTCGGAGAGTATTTTTCTTAAACACTTTTTGGCTTCATTTAGAGTAATTTCGGCAGCTTCGGCCTGATATATAAGTTCATATATCTCTGAAACCTGATTTAAAGGTAAAAGTCCCGGTTTTTGATTGGCTGCATTTAGTGGGGCTGATTCATGTTCTCCGATCTTAAGGAGGATCATAGTAGGAAATACTAATATTTCGGCCTCAGTGTTGTATGCATCCGCAATTTTTTCTAAAATTGATGTTATATCTACTACAGATATTCCTGAAGCTGTTAAAGCTTTCCCTAATTCAGTTAAAAACTCCATCAGGCCTTCTGAAGAAGAATCATTTCCCCTCAATTCCTTGTTTTCCATTAAGATTACATTGTTTTTTAGCCTTAGAAATCTTTGGATCGGAAATTCACATTGACTAAATTATCAAACAAAATAAAAAAAATTTAGTAGTGATATTATTTCTTGCGAACCAGATTGGTAGTAGATCTAGTAAGGTCTGAAAATTCAATTTCTGATCTCCATTTATCCTTACATTCGCATTCTAAATCTTCTGGAATGCTTTGATAGAGGTTTGATCGGATGATCATATCTTTCAAACGTGAGTTACATTTTTTACAGTTGTAAGGGCCTCTCCTACTTCCAAACCCGGCAGTATCCATGATCACAGGGATATCAACCAATTTTCTAACTCGTTTTATTATCTCCATTATGCTCCATATCCATGGGGGCTGGTATGAGCCTCCTCTCCATAGAAGTTCCATCAGAGTGTCTTTATGGATAGTAGCAGGACAGAACGAAATCCTGCTTGCACCAACAGACTCGGCATATTCAGCCGAGTTTACTGCTTCTTCTATTGCATCCTTTTCTGATGTCAGAATTGGTTTAACAAATATGTAAGCCTTTGCACGTGCATTGCATTTTAATCCTGTATTTTTAATGGTATCAACAGCTCTTTCAAAATCTTCCCTTGAAAAACCTTTGTTGATCTTTTCCTCACGTGTATAATCATTGGAGGTTTCAAGGCCAATACTGATTTCGAATATCTTTTCTCCAAGGGCTTCACAACATTCTTGGAGTACTTTTTTGGTTATAAATTCGGGTCTTGACTCAACAACAACCTCTTCTACATTCTTATGATCTTTGAGAAAGTTCAAAATTTCGTCCCTAGCTCTTTTTGGTATTTCATCAGGGTTGAGGAAACTACCTGATACAAATATTTTGACCACAGTTTTTTCATTTATATGGTGTTTTTTCATTGATTTTTTAAATATATCCACTAGGACATCGGTATCTACCTTTTCAAGGGGAGAATCTGCAACATAGCTGCACATTGTGCAACCTCCAGAACCTGAAACTGCCCAGGCACATCCTGGTGTTGGTAATACAATAAAAATCGCTTTAGCTACTCCTGAGTATAATAAATCTTCCCCTGACCAGCTTGCAGAAAGATCTTCCGGAGATCGTTTTTCCATTTTATCGAGGGCATCCTCTCTTATTTCTTTCATTAAATTTTGAATTTCCATAATGACACTTTCCATGAATGATAAGATAAATTACAAAATAATATTCCAAGTTGTATATAATATAAAATTGATTGTTGATAAGGATATAGGTGAAACAATTGGAAAATGAAATAAAGGCTAAATCACTTCTTAACAGACATAAAAAACGAGATGAATGGTTTTTAGGTGATTATACTATTAATCCATATGCGGGCTGCTCAATGGGCTGTATATACTGCTACACACGTGGAAGCAAGTACGGCGGTAACTATGGGGTTAAAGTAGTGCCTAAGTCTAATGCTGTGCCTATATTAAAAAAGCAGTTAAAAAATAGTATAAGACGCAATGAGAGGGGTTTCATAGTACTTGGATCTGCTTCTGATCCCTATCCAACTGTTGAGAAAGATATGAAGTTAACTCGAGAGATACTGGGATTAATTAAACGTTATAAATTTCCACTCCACATTCTAACTAAATCCACAAGGGTAGCTAGGGATATGGATATTTTAAATGCAATTAATGAAGTTGCAATTTTACCACCAGAACTCGATGATAAATTAGATGGTGGCGTTATAGTATCATTCTCATTATCTACCCTAAATGATGGATTAGCCAGAATAATAGAGCCTGGAGCACCAAGCCCAATCAATCGTCTTGAAACAATGAAAATGTTTAGCGAAGCTGGTTTTAAGACTGGTGTTATTAATATGCCTGTTCTCCCATATATTTCGGATTCAAAAGATGAAATTGAAGACATGGTTAAGATGGCTATTAATTATGGTGGAGACTATGTCTTGTATTCCGGATTAACATTGTACGGTGATGCTTCTGGAGATTGTAAAACACTTTACGATCAATTTTTAAAGGAAAATTATCCAGAACTTTTATCTGATTACAAAAAGCTTTTCAGAGGATCTTTTGCACCATCAAAAGACTATCAAGATGTTCTGGCTAAAAAATTTGCTGAAATATCTCGTAAATATGGTATAAAAAACAGTATAATCTAATTTCAAAAAAAAGAAAAAAAATGGGAGAGTTT
>PMMV01000120.1 GCA_003162115.1 Methanobacterium sp. | reverse complement strand
TAGCACATAGTATACCACTGGCCAATAGACTTACAAAATTATTAGAAATTAATGCAAAAGTTGGAAAATCAAACACAAATTTTATGTTTCCTTTTTTATACAACACCATGGATAGATAACTCTAATGATTATATTCTAAAAATTTAAAAAATGAAATTATTCTATCTTTTTAAATTCTGATTTTGGTGCTCCACATATTGAACAAATATCTGGGGCCTCTTTCTCAACAGTATTTCCACAGAAGTTACAAATATAGTACGAAACTTCTATATTTTCACCAATAGAATCCAAAGCTTTTTGATAGAGTCCAGCATGAATTTCTTCTACCTGATTGGCTACATTAAAGGTCCAATATGCTTCTTTATTGTCTTCTTCCTCTGCTACTTTTAAGAAAATAGGATACATTTCAGTAAATTCTTCTACTTCTCCAGCGATTGCTTCTTTGAGATTTTCCTCAGTACTTTTAACCCCCTTTAAAACTGTGAGGTGGTTGTGAGCATGAACAGTTTCTGCTTCTGCAGCTGCCCTAAACAATCTTGCAATTTGATGTAGTCCTTCTTCATCAGCTTTCTTTGCAAAAGCCAAATACTTTCTGTTTGCCTGTGATTCACCTGCAAAAGCTTCCATTAAATTATCATTAGTATCCATTGCTGTACCTCCAAATTTAAATATTTACATATTATGTTTTATTTCAATCTATAATGAAATTTTCTAAAAATTAGTATAAATATTTAATTGAGAACGGTCTTTCAAAACCTATTTTTCTATACATATATTTTAAATCTTTCTAATCCACTGTAGGATACTATTTATAACTTCTTCATCTACATGGCCTTCAATTGTGTATTCTTGTGGTGTTGATTTGCCCTCTCCAGCTATGAACAGATGATTTAATTTGGGGAAGAGTTTAAAAGTTGCATTTGTTCTATTACTAAGAGCTGTCTTCCATCCTTTGAAATCTATACTTTCTAAAACTTGATAATCACGTTCCCCTTGGAGAATTAATATTGGTAGATCTAATTTTTTTACATCATCTACTGGATTATTATCTTGTAAATCGCGCCAGTAGGCTATTGGAACTCCTAATGGCAAATCTTGGGGAGATATATTGTCTGATAATTCTGGATCCTTTAATTTATCAACCTTCATTTTCAAAGTTTCAAGATCCGCCTTCTGCTGATCTGTCATTGTGCCTGTCAGACCATAAATATAAGTAAATTGATCCAAGATTGTCTCCTCTAGAGATCGAGTAATCCCTGCCATCATAATCAGCCCAGCCAGTTGATGATCTTGTAAGCCTATACGAGGTGCAAGGGTTGCACCCAAGCTGTGCCCTAACATAAAAATGCGTTTAGAATCTATATCCTTTGTTTGGTGCATTTTTTTAAGTGCAAGAATAACATCATCTATGACCTCTTCTTTCACTGTCATCGCTGCCACCAAATCAGGAGTAAATTGTTTAGCATGTTTAAACGTTCTTTTATCATACCTCAATACACAGATTCCTTTTGAAGCTAAACCCCATGCAATATCTCGGAACGTCTTGTTAGGGCCAATTGATTCATCTCTATCATTTGGTCCTGAACCATGTACTAAAACTACTCCAGGAAAAGGTCCCCTACCTTTAGGTATTGATAATGTTCCCGGTAATGCCCATTTCCCTTCACCTACTGTTACATCGACTTCATTAAAGGTGGATTCATCTATATATTTTGGTGGATTGTAAACATAATGTATGGGAGTAAAATTTAAACCACTGATCTCTCCTTGTTNNCTTTTTTTCATCTGATCATCAAATTGACTAAATGCTTCCACAAAATCCGCTGTTAATAGCTTACCAACAAAGATCTGAGCCAGTGTATTTAGATCATCCATAGAAAATGAGTTCATCAATTCACCTCGAAATTGTAATCCAAATTAAATATTATTTTGTATTCAAATTAATATAAAACACAGGTAATGTCTGGCACAAAGCTCAATTCCCAACTATCAGGGTTATTTTATGAGCATTTATTTAGCATTTATTAATCCTCAAAATTTTTTTACACTAATCGAAGCGTAAAATCCTGCTATTTTATATAAAAGTCAAAATTAACCTTTTAATCTATGATTAAAGATTTTTTTTAAAAATTATATTTGCACATTATAAACAATTTTTTAAGGAAGATTTTTTTAAGGGTTCTTACTACTTTTCCGTAACTATTATATGTCTGTTTGATAAAATGTTTATTAATTGATATTTGGATGGTGTTAAAAACGATTTATAATTGGGGTTGATAAATTGGAAGATTTTAAGATTTTAATTGTAGAAGATGAATTGTTAGTTTCTTTAGATTTGAAACATATTTTAGAATCGATGGATTATGAAGTAATTGGATCAGCAAATTCAGGTGAAGAAGCTATTAGCATTGCAGGAAAAACATTTCCAGATATAGTTTTAATGGATATAATGCTAAAAGGAGACATTGACGGAATAGAAACTGCCGTACTGATACATAATCTTTATGATATTCCCATTGTGTATCTAACTGCCTATCATACCAATGAAATTTTAGAACGAGCAAAAATAGCCGAACCATACGGTTACATCATAAAACCATTCAATGAATTCCAGTTACATAGTACTATTGAAATAGCTTGTTATAATCATTCAAAAGGAACAAAAATTTAAATATTTAATTATTAAAATTGGGGAACCCTTCTAAATGCCCTAAATATCTCTCTCAAACACGACCATTATAATTTTAATTAATCCCATTTCTCTTTCAAAAAAAATCGACGATTCATTTTGATTTCAGTTCCTTCTTAGTAGAAGTAGAAATCAAATACCTGAATGTGGAATGCCCTCTAAAATATTAAAGTTAAATTAAAAGATCTTTCCTCTTTTAAACCTCTCACTTTTCTTTTCAAGTTCATCTTCCTTTTCTCCTATGTCCGTGATTAGGTTTTGAATTTTTTGATATTCAGTTGTTGATTCCAGATGGTCCACCCTACTATTTATTTCAATGTTAAGATATCCTACTTTCTGCATTATATCAGAAGCATCTTCTTTAGTAAGATTTAGCTTTTCATCATTATCCTTCGTAAAAACTTTCTGATCTATCATGCGATATGATTCCATATCCCTCTCAACCAGTTCTATCTTTCTGAGTTCGGCTTGTTTTGTAAGAGATTTAATGTTATTTGTTGCAACTCTGACACGTCTCCATTGTATAATCAGGAATATCAAGCCCACAACTGCTATAGCCGCAATAATTATAAAAAATATATTCTGAGGAATATGTGGAATTGTTACCATATAACTACCATTTGTATTATGTTAGAAGTTTTTTAAATATTTTTGTTTAAAGGATTAATGAACATTTTTACCGATTTAAGGTTATTGGAATCTTCTCCATTACATGGATTTGGACTCGGGATAAGTAGTAAAAAAAAAGTAAGTTAAAAAGCTAAAATTTTTTTTTATTTCAGACCGGTTTAAGGTAGCTAAAAATTACCAGAACATATCAATATTAAGTCTATTAGCAATAAAACAATTACAGACCTTTTATTCCCGTTTAAGATTCCACTTCTCCCATAAACCATCCTACTAACACACCAAAACCTATCGTTATTAAAATAAATCCTATTATCCCTAAAAACAGATTTGTGTAATCTATCATATTCTCACTTCCTATTTTTTATTCTTTACTTCTTTTCATATATTAATTTTAATGATAAATAACTAATTAATAATTGTGACTATACTAACAATTCTAGGTTTCAGAAGTACTTCGAGTTTGGATAACTTTATCGCCCTGTAGCAATTGTACAGTTGAATTTCAGTACCATTATCATTGTTTCCACTAATGCCTCATGTCTTCTGATATGTAATCATTCTTCAACATTAAATTTTATTAAATATCTATTCAACTAATTAAACAATTATTATCAAAATAGAACATTTAAATTTTTCTTATTATTATTAATTATGAACTTATAATAAGATTTTCTTTAAAAATTATTTATTAGATTAGTTCTAAGCATTAAATGCATAAGCTTCAATCCTATATCTATATTCTGGTAAATATTGTAGTATCTTATTGATATTTACAAATAAAGAATTGCTATAATCTATTTGTGTTTGAGAAGAAAAGATCTTTATAATATTTGAAATAACAAAATATAAAATCAGACACATTAGTAAATAGATAATATGCAATTGCTAAAAGAATTTTCTATTAAACCAAATAACATTCATCTTTATGAGCTGGCATTTCTTCATGAGTCTTATTCAAATGAAAATGACATCTTTGAATGTTATGAAAGATTAGAATTTTTAGGCGATGCTGTTCTTGATCTTGTGGTGTCTGAATTTTTGTATAATATGGATTCCAATTTAACTGAAGGCCAATTAACTAGAATGCGTTCTAATTATGTATGTAAAAAAGCAATTTATATCTATTCGACAGAAATAGGATTAGATAAATATATTAAATTAGGTGCAGGTCCAAATTTGACCAGACGGGAAATTGATTCAGTCGTTAGTGATGTATTTGAATCTTTTATTGGTGCTCTATATCTGGATTTAGGTCTCGAAAGTGTCAAAGAATTTCTTTCTAAAACGGTCATACCCCATATAAAAAATAAAGACATATTTTTTTACGATTATAAATCAGAATTAAAACAATTGTGTGATCAGGGTTGCTTAGAAATTATTTATGAGTTAATCAATGAAGAAGGAGAACCTCATGAAAAAACTTTCACCATAGCTGCTATAATTAATGGAAAAAATTATGGAACTGGTACTGGTGGTAGTAAAAAAGAAGCCGAACAGGATGCTGCTAAAATGGCCTTAAGTAAGGTTTAATTTTTTGCTAATTTTTTTGATACATTAATTTAAAAAATGATAAAAAAATATATGTTCATTATCGTTAAAAATAACTTCTAACTAATATCAATATTACTTTTTATAATTAAAAGGTTTAATGGATTGTCTTTAATATTTCGGCCTTAAATGCTCGATGAACCTTTTCTGCACCAACTAAATCATCTTTAATATCCCATTCTGAAGGGTGAAGTATGAATGGGAATGATTGTTCTCCCCCTATTCCTCCATGACTTCCAACAAGTTCTTCAAATGCCGCCACTTCATTTTTTTTAGGATCGTATAAACTTATAACTAGTATATCTGGAGTGTATTTGAAACTATTAGTCCTTTTAATATGTTCAACTGCGTGTGAGCCAAAGTTGGTTAAAGGATCTTCTCCCTCAATACTGTCGTCTTTTAAATAATAAGTCCCATTGTTGCCTATTACAAGGGCTCCATATTCATCAGAGTTAACAAGAATAAATCCTATTCCCTCGTGTTTTGCCAGTCCTGGAATCAGATCAGAATACAGCTGGTTCATTTCCTCAAAAGTGAGTCTATTCTCATGATCAGTGAGATAAACCATTCCTAAATTTCCTGAAGCCAATACCACCACATTAGCATCTTTTCTCTCGACTTTAATCGGCTTTTTAGTTATCCTGTACTTCTGTATATAATCATTTACACCCCGAGTTTTATCTTGAAAAAATCCTTTAAATCTATCTCCTGGTTCTGTAAATGCAGAAACAAAATGATCACCAGTACTTGGGGACATATCAGCAAATACCTGAGCTTCAACGGGTAGTAAATCCTTAACCAGCTCTTCCAGTGTTTGACCATATCGCTGTTTAAAAGTTGCACCATTCGTCTGACCATGATCAGAATGTACAACTATTCTATAATCCCTAGATGCTAATTCAGATGCCATTTCAACCCTATGAAATTGTTTATCAATATTTCTTAGTGCATTAAAAGCATCTTCGTCCCTTATTCCCGAATGATGGGCAATTTCATCATATCCTAAATATGTGACATAAGCAACATCCACATGGCCCTTTAACACATCCCCAATTAAAGCCAAAGTTGTTATTTCCCTTAAAAATACATTCGCACCCCCTCTAATAAATGGAAAAGTAAACCCCCTGTATATCCTAGGCCTTATATCCATTATCCTATGCATGATCTGTGATTTGTAATCTAAGAGTGCATCCCAGAGAAATAAACTTACTATACGACTGAAGTTGGAAGAACTTGAAAAAACATATTGCCAGGCCTTACTATAAAATCTTCCAAGATTTTTAAGCTGACTAAAAGTGAATATAACGTCCTCAGCATCTCCAGAAAACAAATTGGATCTACTAGCCCCATTAACTGACAAAAGACCATTTCCATCAGATATACGTTTTTCTACAATTGGAGCATCATTTAATCCTGTCGATACCATGAATCTATTATTATTTTCCTTTTCAACCCACCTAAATGCCACAATATCCTCGTTATTACCATGGAGAAGTCCGGCCTGGCTTGCACCTGTCTGACTTGATAGATCTGTTTCCCAACCTGTTAATTTATGGCTACCTTCATCAATCCATCTTTTAACTGTAGGCATATCCCCCTTTTCAACGGCTTCAAGCAAGATATTCTTTGCCAGCCCGTCAATTTCCAGGAAGATGACTCCAGGAGTATTTTTTTCAGTTTTACTATTAATTTTCTTGGAAGCAGCGCTTATACCTCTGTACCATGATGCGTCATCATCAATTGTTGCAATAGCATTAAATAGAGTGGAGATTGCAGCCATTCCTATTGGGGCTAAGATAAGAGCAGCTCCTTCTATGGTTATTCCCGGAACGAAATTGCTGGCTAACCATATCAAAGCTCCGTTAATCAGTAATGCACCTATTCCGACCGTATACACCATGAATGGAAGTAGAATACGTGATAAAAATGGCCACAATAAAGCATTTAAAATTCCTACAACTCCAGCCGCTACAAATGCGGTTTCCCATGTATTTATTGTTAATCCTACTGAAATATCAGCAATTAGTAAAAATCCTAACGAAGATCCGATCCAAAGTACTATAGTTCTCCATAGCCAGTAAAATCTTGATTTATGGTATATTTTATCATATTTTTCCATTAAATCGCCTTAAAATAATAATTAATAACCCATTTTTTCTACTTTTTTTATCCCTTGAGGAGTGATCTTTGCTTTAAATTCATCACCTAAAAATTTTTCAAGCTCTACGTATCCATCTTCTTCTAGATATTTAGCATTAAAAAACAATTCCTCAGATGTAATATTTAATTTTTCCATTAAATCTCTACTATCAACTGGATAGTCTTGAGAAATTTTATTTAAGTCATAAATATTTTTCAATATTCTCAGTCTAATTTCCACTTCATCCATTAAATTCCCCCATTTATCTCTAAATCATTTTATATTTATTATAAGGACTATATACCCTATAATTGATGTATATTTAGATTAAGCACACATTAGTTAGTTGAAAAGTTCCTTAATTCTGTTCAAATAAAAAATAATAACTTGAAAGGAATTATTCCAGTTATTGGTGAATACATCCAGATGTTTGGATCTATTCCATCTCTATGTTTATCAATTCCATTATTCCATATGCAAGGAGCACAATTCCTAATAAATATGCTACAATCGGAGGATCGATGATAAAAAATACACCAACAATTATTGCAATTATCCCCATTATTTCACGATATGTTTTAGAGTTCATATTCTATTTTATGTATAAAAAAATATATAATTTTAACCAAATTTATTAAATCTCTTGCTTAAAACTCTTTGAAATACAATAAAAGTAATTAGAAGATTGAATCATGAATAAAAATTGTTTTTTTTATTTTAAAAAATTATTTAGATCTAAATCACCGTAATTAATAGATTTTTATTCAAAAAAAAAATATAAAAAAATAAAGGTTTTTAAAGCCTTTATTCAAGTCCTAATTGAACTCCTCCAATTCTTGTTGCTAGGAAGTTGTAGATTATGGTAATTATTGCAACCATGATGAATGTCCCTATAAAGTATCTGAGTACATCGTATATGAGGATTTCAATGCCCATTACTGCATTTCCTGCTGCGGCTATACTTATAAATTGGATGATTCCAATGATAATTCCAAATATAAGTGCAACCGATGCAATAGCTAGTGATGCTGCTACAACTGGTATGGATGTTATTTCGTGTGCTGTTCCTGCAGGTGCTAATATTAACCTCACTCCGCCAACTCTAGGTATTATGAAGTTATAGAATATCGCTGAAAGTGCACTTCCTATAAATCCTAATACAAATACTGCTATTGGTAATCCAATTATTAGCATAAGTGCTATAACAACTCCTGCTGTTCCTACGGCTGAGCCATTTGGAAGATTTGCCGCGGTTAGGTTAGTTGCGTTGACTGTCAAGTTGCCAGTAGCGTTGCTCATACTTAAGATTGATGTTACGTTGTTTATAGTTGCGACTGCTAATTGGGATGCAAGGGGAATAATTGTACTTATAATGGTTGTCAATGGCAATATCACTGCAGTTAATAAAAGCCCCATAATAAATGCCCATATTGCCCCTACACCTGCAAGTATCAGTGCAAAGGATACAACTGGTAATGAAGTCACTTGTTCTCCTTCAAGTCCTAATTTTATACCGCCAAGTCTTGGTACAAGCATATTGTAAATAAGTGCTGTTATAAATGATAGCGTTGTATAAATCAGAAAGGCTCCAATGGGGTAAAGGATTATCATTGATATACCTAGACTTGCAAATATTAATGCTGCTCCAGGAATAAATGCGGATAATGCTCCAAATGTAATCAGTAGTATAATGGCGTATATAAGGCCTATTATGGCAGCAATTGATGAAGTCATGAGAGTGAAAGGCACTAGTTCAATAGTTTTTATTTCTTTAACGTCGACCATTTTTTCACCTCCTTCTATTTTATAATCTATTTTATAATCCCGACATGATATTAAATTTTCGTTCTGGCTAGAATCAGACAATAATTGTACATAATAGTTAAGATAGAGATAAATTACATAAACTTTCGGAAACCTAACAAATCTAAGCAGATCTTATTTTTTTAAATTTTTAAAAAAATCATACTGTTTTATATTCTACTTATTTGAAAATAAATACAGAATTCCACTTATTTTAAAAATTATACAAAAAAGGTATAGTGATTATAAAATGGGTAATGATAAAATGCTTGATATAGACAAGTATGTCTTTGATCTTAAAGAAAAGGACCTTCCAATAGAAAAAATTGGTGGAAAAGCACTTAATTTGAGCAAGATGTCATTTGCAGGATTTAATATTCCCCCAGCATTTATTGTTTCAGTTGAAGCTTATGATCTTTTTATTAAAAAAGAATTAGAAGTCAAATTGTCTGAAATACTTGATTCTATCGATTTTAATAATGAAAATTCTATTTCTAAAGGATGTTCTTTAATAAGGAGCATAATAAAATCAGAANNGTAGCTGAAGATCTTCCAGATTCCAGTTTTGCGGGACAGTTAGATAGTTTCCTATATATAAAAAAGGAATATGTTTTAGAAAAGATCATCGATTGTTGGGCATCTTATTGGAATGATCGTGCAGTGAAATATAGGCATGATTCTTCAATCGGACATTTAGACACGGAGTTAGCAGTTGCGGGTATAGCAGTAGTAGTACAAAAAATGGTCGATGCTAATATAAGTGGAGTGACTTTCACAGCTAATCCTGTTAATGGGAGTAATGATATTGTTATAGAATCCACATGGGGTCTTGGTGAAGCTATTGCTTCTGGAATAGTAACACCGGATATTTTTGTTTTGAGCAGAGAGGGAGATGTTATTGAAAAAAATATTCAAACAAAAAAAAGAGGATATTTTCTTAGAAACAATGAAAATACTTTAATTACTATAAATGAAGAAAATAGGCATAAATCAAGTCTTAATAAAAAAATCCTTAAAAAATTACTAAATACGGGAATAGAACTTGAAAAATTTTTTGGTTCAGCTCAAGATATTGAATGGGCCATTGAATATGAAAAAAAGATAAATAAAGATGAACCGAACACACCAAATATTTATATTCTTCAATCACGGCCTGTAACAACCCTCGCTGATGGTTCTGATAAAGACGATATTTTATGGACTAGAGCTTATGGAGATGAGTACTGGGCTGATGCAACAACACCGCTGTTTTACGATGTTATGGGGAAAATGCTCACCGATTATGTGAATCATGAAGGCGCCCGAATAATGGGATATAAAGAAATAACAGACTCTAAACTTCTGAAACTCCATAAATCGAGGGTTTATTTTAATAGTTGGGTATTAGAAAAAGCTTTTTCTTATTATCCTAAATTTGCAAGGTCTAAAGAGTTGTTAAATTATTTCCCGCTTGACGATCAAGAGAGAATATCCCAGTATCCTTCCATACTACATAAAACAATACTTTCACAAATTTTAATAGCTATTCGAGACCCAGATGGGATGATGCATAAGACAGACACTGCATACAGAAAATGGGCAAAAGGATTTATGAGAAAATGTGAATATTTCGATAACATCGACTTGGCTGTGCTGAGTGACGCTGAACTCTTATCACTTTATAAAGATATTGAAAAATCAGGTATTAAACACTATCAACTAATAAGATATGGTATGGTTTCTCATTCAATAGCAACTAACTTAATGATTAAGAACTGGTTGGTAAAATGGCTAGATGATAATAATGGCTCTCTTTATGCTGGTTTAATTTCAGGTTTAGATGATAATAAAACTGTTGAAATGAATATTAGATTTTCTGATTTAGCTAAAATTGTGCGAGAAGATACTGATTTATTAGCAAAAATAAATTCAATTGATAATTTAAGTTCCTTAAATGAATTAGAGATTTATGAACTAATTTCTTCTAATTTAAATTTTAAAAAAGATTTTGATCTTTTTATTAAGAATTATGGGCATAGATCAAATACTCGTGAAATATTATATCCCCGGTGGAGAGAAGATAAAGCTTATGTATTGGGGGTTATTAAATTATTATCTTCTTCAGATTTAGATTTAAGAAAAAAAGAATTAGAAAGTCGTAAAAATAGATTTAAAACAGGAAAAGAAGTTTTAGAAAGAATAAAAAATCAAAAAGGTGGGTTTTTTAAAGTAAAACTATTTTCATTAGTGCTTAATTTAGCTCAAACATACTTAACATTTAGGGAAAATCAGAGATTTTATTTAGATCACCTACTTTTCCGTCAAAGATTGATGTTGAATGAAATGGGAAGAAGATTATTTGAAAGAAAAATTATAGAAAAAGTAGATGATGTTTTCTTCCTTTATGAAAATGAATTATTAATGTTTTTTAATATTAGAGTAGAATCAAATGAAAACGTTGATCCAAAATTAAGGGACAAAATTTATGAAAGAAAAAAGGAATTTTATAGATACAAATCGTCTCTACCACCAAAATTCTTAAAGAATGGAATTCAATTTGATGATACTATTATGGAATATGACACAAACGCAATTTATGGTGCAGCAGCAAGTCCTGGAACATTCAAAGGTATTGCAAGAGTAGTTGAATCTATTGAAGAATTATCACTACTTGAAGATAATGAAATTCTTATCACTAGCAATACAGATCCTGCATGGACAGTAATATTTTCAAAGATAAGTGGTCTAATTACTGAAACTGGAGGAATACTATCCCATGGTGCTGTAATTTCTCGTGAATATAGAATACCTGCTGTAACTGCAGTTAAAGGAGCTACTAAAATTTTTAAAACGGGTGAAGAGTTAGTTATAGATGGTAATGAAGGAGTTGTATACAAAAAGGGATAATAGTTTTATTTAGTAACCTAGTACTTCTAATATTTTCTATTTAAATCTGCAAAAATTAAATTATATAGGTGATAATATGGATGTAAATTTAGAAATTCTAAAAAACCATGAAGAATGGAATGAGAGCTATTATTTTAATTTCTATGACAAAAAAAATGATTTAACTGCGTTTATGCGGATAGGAAACAAAGTTAATAAAAATGAAAAGTCAATGTTCTTCTATTTAATGTCTCCAAAAAGGATAGCGGGGATTAAATTAGAAACTCCATGCGATGATAAACCATTGAATATTGCAGGTTTAGATTATCAGGAGATTGACTCAGGAAAATGGAGACTTAGATATAATGGTAAACTTTTTGATCCGTTAAATAAAGCTCCTAAAGAATTAGAAGTTAAAATGGATGTTATTTGGGAAGCATTAAACCCTATAATGGATTATATTAATTGTGTCGACGAAAAAAAAATAGAAATGTCATCTAATGTAGCATCTGAACATTATGAACAGTTTGGAAAAGCTATTGGAAAGATTGAAATTGATAATGAAGTTTTCGAAATAGAAGCATTGGGGGAAAGAGATTTAAGCCTTGGTGTAAGAGAATGGGGATCTCCTAACATGTGGATGTGGATTAATTCTGAGTTTTCTCGTGATGAAGCTTTTAATATAACTAAACTGTCCGTTGATGAAGGTGATATAGATGCGGGATATTTCTATATCAATTCAGTTAATAAACCATTGATAAAATCAGATATAGATGTAGAATTTAATAATGGAATCCCTTCTAAATTTTCAATGATCTTATTTGACAAAAAAGGTTCCAAATATTCAGTTAATGGCGAAGTTATTAGATTTGGAATGATTCCAGTTGATGGAGGAATGGTTCTTATAGAAACTCTTTCAAAATACAATTGGGATGATAAAGAAGGATATGGTGTAGCTGAGTTTTTAGTCCATAAACAGGAATAAAAAGGAGTTATCCTTACAATTTTTATTAATAAGTATTATTAACTACTAAATGAATGATAGTGTCTCATAGACGCTCATGATCTGGTAAGTATCCACTTATCATTATTTTTCTAAAAAATCCAATATTCAAATTTAAATTTTTTTTTAGTCCAACAAAATCTGATAACGTTTACTGTTTCTTCTTCCTAGGTTTCTGGACACTTGGAAAACCCCGGGCCACTTGGTTTACTATTTCCATCATGTTCTGGTATTTCAGTCTTGGTGTTATTTCTGGTTTAACCAGAATTTTTATATCACATCTCCTCATATCACTGGTGTAGCAATTTCCTTTCTGGTTCTTGTAATTCTCATCCAAAGTTGATACGTAGTGATAGGAAAAATCAGATATCTTATTAGGGTCAAAAAGATGTTCAAGCTCTTCTGTGATATTATTAAGCACGGCTAATGCTAGGTTAAAATCGATTATGTTGATGGATTTGGTTTTTTCCATATTCTTGGAGTTGATTTGATATAATCCATCTATGTATTCTTTTATATCGCCTTGCCATTTATGGAAATCTTTAGTGGGGAAGACCAGGATGTCGTCTCCTCTCAAAAATAGTTGCGGTTTATATAACAATATATTTCTTCTGTCCATGATGCCATAGCTGTAACGCATTGTATCATCCGTTTAAAATAAAAATTCAAATTGGAAGCTTTAACTGTGCTGGTACCTTCCTTTTAGATACTGCAACATTTTTATTAGAACTTCGAATAGTGTTATATATACACGCAAGATAGCATTGCAATGGTTCTTTTTTTAATATCGAATCCAAATTCATATCTAGAATGTATACTCTACCTAGAATTTTTGGCCAATATCCTATTAGCTTCCATTCTTCACTCCTATTAAAATGCAATCAGTTTTATTGATATAGTCAATCTGCTCGCGCATAGAAGTGTAAGTCCGATTGAATTCATCCCTGGTAAATACAATGACTTCTTCACGTTCCTGGAACAATCCAGGGTCATATAGTTCTACAATTCTTCCTCTGGGTACCCCCTCACTCACTCTCATATCAAGTTTCACCTTCTCCCAATCGGGTGAAATACTATATCNNCTCTTAGACATTGATTACATCACCAAGAACCATATTGCAGTGATAAGATTATTTGGCAAACTAATTGGAGAAAAGAAAGGATCAATAATAGCTCTAGATAAAAGCTTCAGACCTTACATATACGTTCATCCACATGATATCGATGACTGTATAAACGAATTAAGTGAATTAAAAATTCTCAAGGTGGAAAAACTCCGCAAAAGAGATAACGGAGAATTGAAAGATTTTCTGAAGATAACTCTGAAGCATCCACAAGATATATATAAATTAAAGGATAAAATACGCGATCTAAAATCTGTAAAAGATATTAGGGAGTATGATATACCATTTTACCGCAGATATCTCATAGATAAAGGATTATTCCCCATGAACACTGTGGAAGTACAGGGGAAAATATTAAATTCCACCAGATCTTCACTAAATCAAAAATGTCTATTCGAGATTCAAAGTGAACCCCAAAATCTAGAATCCAGTTTAGAAGGACTCAATATGCTGAGTTTCAATATTGAAGCCTGCAATCCTAATGGTATGCCAATAGTGAAAGAAGATCCCATCATCATGATCAGTTTCTCAAGTAACCAAGGCTTTCAGAAAGTGTTCTCCACAAAAAAATCATCATTAGACTTTATAGAAACATTCCCTAACGAGAAAGAATTGATAAAAAAATATGTTGACACCATACAATCAGAAGATCCCGATATTATTCTAGGATACAATTCAGACCGCTTTGACTTTCCCTATATAAAAGAGCGGGCAGAGAGATTAGGTGTACCTCTTAAATTAGGAGTCGATGGATCATCTCTTAAAATCAGGAATAATAGCCGTAGAAATGCCGCAATGATAAAAGGAAGAATTCATATTGATCTTTACTCTAATATGCGCCGTAATCTACAATTAGAGCATCACACTCTGAAACGAGTATATAAAGAACTTTTTGGGGAGGACAAAATTGAGATCCCCGGGCACGAGGTATACACCTGTTGGAATGATGATGGTGAAAAGTTAGAAAAGCTCTTTAGATATTCACTAGCAGATGTAATGGCGGTCACTAAAATCGGAGAGAAAATGTTACCCTTAAGTATTGAGTTAACACGAATAGTAGGCCAGCCTTTATTTGATGTGGCCCGCATGGGATCGGGGAAGCAGGTAGAGTGGTATTTAATGAGGAAAGCCTTTGAATATGGAGATGTAGCACCTAACAAATTTGGGAGATATTTAAGAGATGTAGTGGGAGGGCACGTTGAAGAACCGATTAAGGGATTGCACACTGATATTGTTTACTTCGACTTTAGAAGCTTATATCCCAGCATAATAATTTCTAAAAATATTTCACCCGACACCCTCATTGAAGATAATATTGATGAATGTCACATCACACCAGAATTCGAGTATAAATTCAGGAAAATCCCACAAAGCTTTATTCCATCTGTTGTTGGCAAACTTTTAGAAAATAGAATACGAGTTAAGTCTATCATGGAAGAATCCAAAGATTCTAGTGAACGTCAAATGCTAAATTTTCAACAGGAAGCATTAAAAAGACTCACCAACACCATTTATGGACTTTATAATCACAGCACATTCAGATGGTATAGCATTGAGTGTTCAGAAGCNNGGTTTCAAACCAATATATGCTGATACTGATGGATTCTATGCTATAATTGATAAAAATGAAGGATAATTGGTGATATCCAATTTATTTCAGAAAAAGGAGGAAAAAAATATGAATCAAGAAAAAAAACAATTTGCAGAGGCGGGAATGTTAATTCGTAAACCTGTAGAACAAGTTTTTGAAGCCTTTATTAATCCAGAAATAACAATTAAATTTTGGTTTTCTAAAAGCACTGGACGATTAGATGAAGAAAATGTGTAAAATTTAATATTTAAGATGTGTTTGATATAAATTAATTAATAAAATCCATTAGTTTAAAGTTCTACCAATGTAATATCGTTCCCTTATTTTTAATTATTATTTGATTGGCTATTATTTTCATTAGCAATAACTCTTGTCTTAATTCTTTTCTATGTTCAATATTAGTAGGGACATATTTATGATAATCAATCCATTCTTTCCTATGGACTAAAGCATTCCTTACTTTGTAAACTCTATCACTAATTGTTTTATAAAACTTATCATTATTGATTTTTTTTGCTTCAGCAAATATAACATTATTATTTTCTAGATAGGAGTAATAGTTTGGATCAAAACGATATAACTCTGCTTTAAATAAATGTTTATTTATAAATTTTCTGAAAACTAATTCCAACCTTTTTTCATCATTTAAACAACTAGATAAAATTTTTTTAAAATCATCTTCAGATCCTTCAAAATTGTTTGAAACTATTATATCATTCTTGAATTCATCTGCAACAAGTCTAAAAAAATATTCAAATATATGATAAAAGGAAAGAAAAGATTCAAAAGGATCACTAAACCTAACACCTTGTTGATAATAATTTAAAAGTTCCTCATTAATATCTAATTTTACTAATGATTCATCAGTATAAGAAAACCTATTATCATTGGGATAAAGTGGATTTAATCCCTTAAATAGGGATATCATAGAAACAAAGGCATTATAACGATATGCACATTTAAATAAATATACTTTGGATATCCTATTCAAATCTTCATGCGATAACGGAACAAGAGATTTTATTTTAATAGACTTCAATTCAAAAATTTCCTCATTAAGAATACGGATTATTTCCCAAAAATCTATGATTTGACCATCATATTTTTCACTTAACATCCAATTAAACTGAAAGTGTGCTTCTGAAGATAATAATTCTAAAGGATGTGATAGATATAAAAATAATGAATATATATCATTTGGAGGATTAACATATGCCTCTAAGGTATTTGTCTTTAATTGCTGTATTTTTAGGCTGGGATGTTCATATACAATTCTTACAATATGTTCGAAAGTTGCTGCAGATATCATACCTGTTTTGTTATAAAGAGAAAATTTTTTGAATTCATATTTTTGACTTTTATTTATTAACTCTTTTATTTTATTTTTATTAATGTTTATTTTACAAAATTTACCATCACGTAATTTTTTTTCTAGTATCCAAGCTTCATCAGTTTTATAGCAACTAAAATCACCAAAAAGATTTTTAAGATTTTTTTCTGGAAAATTGCATTCATTTTTACACCTAATTTCAATATATTCAACTACAAATTAAGCAAAATTTATTTGAATCATTTTTTTGAACCTCATTCATGACATTTTAATTAAACCCTATATTATATCGTGATAAAAACAGTGATATATTAATTGTTATCACGAATATGGAAAGATTATAAGATTTTTTAGAAAATTCGAGTTAATATGAAAACATTTAATTTATTTAGATGTAATACTGTCCTATAATGAAGAATGATCTTTTCAATCAAACATTGATGAGGAAATATTCAAAGGAATTTAAATTAACACCCTCAAAGCATGATCTTATTATAAAACATGATGAAAAGTTGGAAGAAGGTCAGTTTGAAGCTGAAACTAAAAATTATATCTATTTTTATGAAGTATGGTTAAAAGAGATTTTAGGATATGATCTTGACGAAAACATCCTTCCAGATGAGAAAGAAAAAGATAGACGAGGTAAAAGTGAATTTATCCTAAAATCCAGTGATAAGAAGTTCATGGTAATTGAACTCAAAGACCAAAAAACAGATCTAGACAAACCACAAACCAGAGCAAACGATAAACGAACACCTGTTGACCAGGCTTTTGATTATGCCCAACATACGGGAGATATTGATTGGATACTTGTATCCAATTATAATGAATTCAGACTGTATAATTGGCACAAGAAAGGCCGATACATATCATTTACTAGCAGTGAACTGTTAGATAAAACTATGTTCTCTTATTTCATGCTCTCATTCTCCAAGAAGAGCTATATCGAAACTGGTTTAAAGTTTTTATCCTAACGATAAATTAGGGATACAATCACTTTTTCAATCATTAGATGAAGAAGAAGGAAAAGGTAAATTTTATAAAATAAATAAACTGGCAAGAATTCCTCGTATAGATTTTAATGGACTACTAGATAGATGGTTTGAGAAATAACAACTAGAAACTCCTTTGCAACTAAAATTAATTTTAGAACTGATCCTAATCAACTAATGAATAATTCATTTCTTAATATAACGAGCAAGCGATTTGATAGAATTAGTGAACGTTCATCCATTGCGATTTTTGGTTAGCATAAAGATGTAATAGTTGAAATAGCTGAAAAAAAGTGAATTTGCGCTTACTTTCCAATTTAATAGCATATAATTGTTCAATCAAGTGATTTAAAGAATTATAAATTCATTATAATAGACTTGAAACGTAATAAATAGCAAAGTAAGTATTATGGGAAGTAGTATGTATATTGTCCCATTAATTAGAATAGATTTCAATTATAAAAGAGATAAAATAGTTTAATTCTCAAATAGTGGCTTATGAATAGCCTAAAAATATAAACTATTGACTTCAATATAGTATTTTGCCTGCATACTAACTCATTGGTTCATAGGTAGCTCACCATCATTCCTCCCCTAGCAACCCTCGAAGCAGGCAGTCTGTCCAGTGCTGGGTTTCTCCTATTCATAGTAGGCTCAGCCAATCTCGTAAGAGGACCTTGGGCACCAGTCATAAAAGATATGACCATGATTATTTTTTTTACAATTCAAGTTAAGATCAGGCCTAAACTGCCTTTTAATCTATATTTTATATATCATATATCATTATCTAAAATGAAATTTTTGTAAATAGATCTGTAAATAACCTTAAAATAAGAATCCTAATGAAATTTATGCACATAATTTTGGAACAAATAATTAATCAAATTATATCAGTAATGAGGTTCCCATTTGTCAGAGATTAAATCAATACCAAGATATCAAAAAAGAATACTTTGTGAATTGAAGTATTTTAGGGAATATGATATTCAATCAGATCCAATCTGCTAAATCTTTAAATAAGTGTTTAATATCTAAATTGTAATTCTAAATCAAAATGAACAAAAAATGCATGAATAGTTAATATGGTTTTATAATAAGGATGGCCGGCAGCGTCAAAGGGTTCCCATAGGCGCTAACCCACAGTACAACCAAAAACGCAGGAAGACTTTACTTCTGGGATCGAAACGAGACCAGGTGTAACCCCACCGCTATGGCCGCCGAACCAAAAAAAAACCTCAAAAACCTACAAAAAATCTAATCACAAACAAAAACATCCGTATATACCTTCACCCCAACTGAATACACCTAACTAGAATAACCAAATAAAAAACCAAACCCAAAAAGAAACATACAAAAAAATCTCCTTTTGAAATCATACTGTCGGACGTTGGAAATAGCAAGCTGAACAACTCGGCACGAAGCCTCGAAGCTTACACTCC
>PMMV01000078.1 GCA_003162115.1 Methanobacterium sp. | reverse complement strand
TTGTATTCATCAAAAAATGCATCAACTAGTTTCCATGCATTTTCTACCATTAAATTCCTCCAAAAAACAATTCGATTTAAACTCCTCCAAAAAACAATTCGATCTAATTTAAATTTTCATTCAATACATTACCTAATTAGTCTAACAATTCCAATATCAACTATTCCAATACCAAACGATACGTAACGAATTTTCCAGCAGTATGGCTTTTCCTCGTTATTTGAAGAATGTCTCCAGGCTTAGCTTCAATAGCTTTTGCAACGGGATCATCAACCTTTATCTTTGGTAACTGTTCAGGATGAACCTTCAAATCTTTCACTACTTTTTTAGCTTCTGTTTCTGATAAAATAGTATGATCTGGAACCAATTTGTGTTTTAAAATGTCTTTTTTCACAATTTATCCTCCAGTTAAAAATTAAGAACGGGCCCGACGGGAATTGAACCCGCGGCCACTCGGTTAAAAGCCGAGCGCTCTCCCAGACTGAGCTACGGGCCCAATATCAAACGCCCTGGCCGGGATTTGAACCCGAGTCGCAGGCTCGACAGGCCTGCATGATAGCCCCTACACCACCAGGGCAGCTCTAAAGAATGAGAGTATAAGGAGATATACCTATGCATGCTTAAATACTTTTTCCTTTAACAAACTTATTGTTTGATAGTATATAAACTTTTGTATGTATGTTACTATCTTCACGAGATATGGTAATGTATTGAACTAAAAAATGATAAATAACAAAATCCCGCCTGCCGGACTTGAACCAGCAACCCTCGGATCTACAGTCCGATGCTCTGCCAAATTGAGCTAAGGCGGGATAATGAATGGGACCACCCGGATTTGAACCGGAGTCTCAGGCTCCCAAAGCCCAAAGGATCGACCAAGCTACCCTATGGTCCCAATTGAATGATTTATAAGCATCTAATTGATCAGCTTAGAGCCCCGGGAGGGAATTGAACCCCCGACCACGAGATTACAAGTCTCGCGCTCCACCAGACTGAGCTACCGAGGCATTTTTAGGTATATGGAATATTAGCTTAAATACTTATGGGTTCTACTGTTTAAGATTTTTATCTATGTTTATACAGTTTTATTATTCTAATTATGATACAATCACTTTAGTAGTGCACCTTCCTAATATCTCACACACACCATATAATACCTTTCCATCTAATAATATAAGTCTTCCAAAATTATTCCAAATTTTGATCTAACAACTCAAACACGAAATATAAAATAAGGTTATCCTAAATCATATTTAGTTCATAATTTTTTAGTAGCACGTTCCCTTAAAACCTTAACAACCGGCAAATCTTCACCAGCAAGGAGGTTTATAGATGCTCCTCCCCCACTACTTATATGACTTATACCACTAGAAAGATCCATCTGATTTGCTGCAGCTGCTAGATGACCTCCACCAATAATGGAAAAAGCAGTTGAAGATGCTATTGCATTTAATATATCATCTGTACCTATGTTGAACTCTTCCTTCTCAAAAACCCCTGCAGGCCCATTGGCAAACAAAGTTTCTGCTTTTCTAATGTATCCAGCATATTCAGTTATTGTTTCAGTTCCTATATCATATATAGGCTGGTTAGGAATTTTATCAACTGAAAATTCAACTCTTTTTTCCCCGATACAAACTGCAACATCTTTTGGTATTATTATCTGTTCACTGTAGTTCTTCAAAAGTTTTTTAGATTTTTTAACAAATTTACAGTAACCCTTCCTTTCGATGAAATTTTTATTATACCTTCCAATGTTAACACCTGAAGCCCAAAGGAATATGTTGGCAACTAAACCCGTGGTCAGGATATAATCTGCACTTCCATTTTTCAAAACATTTTCCATGACCATTATTGAGTCATCAACTTTAACACCACCCAGAATATAAATACACGGCTTTTTAACGTTATTTAATGCATTATAAAGAGCTTTAAGTTCTCTTTCCATTACCCTCCCCGCTGCTGATGGCAATATGAAAGCGAATCCAACCAAAGATGGCTGAGACCTGTGTGCAGCTGCAAATGCATCATTTATGAAGTAATCTGCAAGTGGTGATAACTTCTGTACCATGTGAGTTTCAGACTGTAGTTTAGGATCTCTTTTTAAAATTTCTTCTGAATAAAAACGTACATTTTCCAGAAGAAGAATATCTCTCCTTTTCATTCTTGATATGGCTGTTCTTGCATTGCTCCCAAATATATCATCCACATATTTAACTTTGTGATTCAAGATCTTAGCAAGTGATTCAGCATGCTGTTCCAAAGTTGTGAAGTCCTTTTTACCGGGTCTACTCTGATGTGCCAATACAACGGTTTTAGCACCCTTATTTGAAAGTTCTCCTATGGTTTCTGCGTGAAGTCTTATCCTAGTATCGTCCAGAATAAGTCCAGTAGCTGGATCAACCGGTGAGTTTATGTCAACCCTTACAAGAACTGTTTTATTGTCCAGATCAAAATCATCTATGGTACAAAAATCAAGTGCCATTGTTCACCATCCCTAATATATATAAATTTTAGGATTAGGAGTACTAATATATATCCAATCACTTTAAGATGTCTATATGTTACTCACAAGATTTAATAGTGCTTCTTTAGGATCTTTTGCCATGATTATGCCAGATGCAAGGAGAACTCCCTCTGCACCTAAATCCATAGCAGCCCTCATGTCGTCTCCTGTAGAGATACCCGCTCCACAAAGAACTGATATTTTTGGGTTTATTTCGTGTATAATGTCCACTGTACCCTCAACTATCTCAGGTTCAGCCTTAGAAACAGGTATTCCAGATCCTATAAGCTCAGGTGGTTCTATAGCCACAAAATCCGGTTTTAAAGTTGATGCAGCAGCACTTGTTTCAATATTGTTTGTACAAAGCACACTTACCATGTCTTTTTCTGCTGCTTTCTTCACGACCACATCGATATCAGCCAGCTTCATCCTCTGTTCAGAATGATTTACAAGAAAACCTTTTGCCCCTGCTTCTTTAACACATTCAATCAGAGTGCTTCCGGTATGTCCTCCTGCATCGACTGCATCCACATGCTGGGCGAAAACTGGGATTTTAACTTCTTTTGATAAGAAGTATATATCCGGGCTTTGAGGTGCTATCACCATATTTACACCGGTTTCCTCTGCAACCATTTCAGAGGCCATAGCCAGTTTTAAAGCATTTTTTCCAGTAGATTCTATGTAGGTTTTGAAATTCAAAATAACTATTGGAGTTCTCTTTATATTATCCATTGTTTAACCTCCAAAAAAANNAAAAAAAGCTATATATCTTTATATTCTTCTTTCTTTATTAGGGAATATAAAAATATTGTGGTAATTTTTTGAGTTAATTGTGCAAAGTCAAATTAACCAGATTTTTAAGGTTAATTGAAATTAAATTTACTAACAAACATATAAAAATGATAATGATGGCTTGATTACCTCGATAAATGTATTAATAATTAAATAAATTATTAATTACCCAATTAAAAAAAATATTAATGGTATTTATATACAATAGATCAGAAGTATGTAAAGTAATTGAAATAATTTGTTTAGTAGATTAATATAAATTAATTTTATTGTTTAAAAAATTCTTAAGTTTTAAAAGAAATTTTAACAGGATAACAATGTCACTATCAGAAATTGAAATAAAAGCCCTTGAAAAAAAAGGTTACAGATTTGCAGGTGATTTAAAGCATGCTGCAGCCAAGGTATGTCACTGGACAAAGAAGAGCCTACTCAACGAAGGAGTTTGTTATAAGGAAAAATTCTATGGAATAGAAAGTCACAGATGTCTCCAGATGTCTCCGAGTATTCCATTCTGTCATCAAAAATGCACATTCTGCTGGAGAGATATTTCTATAACTAAAACTGAATGGGATGAGGATTTTGATGAACCAAAGAGGATAATTGACGATTGTATAGCTGTACAAAGAAACTTGTTGTGCGGTTTCTTTGGTAACTCAATGGTTGATAAAAAAAAACTTAAAGAATCCCAAGAACCCAAAAATGCTGCAATATCGCTTGCAGGGGAACCAATGCTCTACCCCCATATAAATGATCTGATATCGGAGTTCAGTCAAAGGGATTTTACAACCTTCCTTGTAACCAATGGTATGACCCCCTTTAAGCTTGAAAACCTTGATAAAGAACCTACACAACTTTATATTTCATTAGACGCACCAAACAAGGAAGTTTACACCGATGTTTGTCAACCTCAGATTTCAGGTGGGTGGGAACTTTTGAATAAATCACTGAATCTTCTATCGAGCTTCGACTGCAGAACAGTGTTAAGAACAACTTGTGTAAAGGATTATAACATGATCAATCCGCATGAGTATGCAAAAATAATTAAAAATAGCAACCCGGATTTTATTGAAATCAAAGCCTACATGTACGTTGGTAGCTCAAGAGACAGGCTTAAACTTGAAAATATGCCTTCAAATGAAGATGTAAATAGATTTGCAGAATCTATTGCAAAGTTATGTGATCGTGAAATCGTTAATAGTTCCTTTGAAAGCAGAGTCGTTTTATTATCATAATATTTTAGTTACCATTGAAAACTATTAAAAAAAGAATTTACAACTAAAACAAATTTTTTAACCTATGTAATTCGATATTTAAGTTAAATTGATTAATTCCTATTAATTAAGTATTCTAAGGCTTTTAAAATACTTTAAAAGTTCATAAATAATATTTGAGGAGATAAGAATAAATTCAAATAATTTCTATGGAGAGATATGATGGCGGTATTCATGAAAAAGTTTGCAATTGGATTAATTCTGGTAATAATGATGTTAAGTCCTGTTTACAGTGTTTATGGTTTTGCAGTAACCTATGGGGAAACAACGTATGCTAATGCAGATTGGAAAAATTCTATGAACAGTTATTTCCAGTCAAAAACTAGTAAAAATATTAATGATGCAACTTCAAAGGTCATAACCGCATCAGAGGTAAATGCAATATCCGCAAACATTACAGGAAATACTTACCCATCGAGTCAAATATTTTCCTGTGCAATGGTGGATCTGAGTTACAACCAGGGAATTAATGTAATTGTAGACACCAACAAGATAAAAGTCGTTACGCCTAAAATGTATGCAAATGCATTGAGATCATCAGGAATAAACAATGGATACGTGGTTGTATCATCACCTGTTACAGCGTCTGGTGAAGCTGCACTTGCAGGCGTGCTTAAATCTTATGAAATAGCAGTAGGTGTCCCTATACCGGACCAAGCTAAAAAAGCAGCTACAAAAGAGCTTAACACTGAAACTCAGATTGTAAACCAGACAGGACAAAATCCAGATAAGATAGCAGATCTTTTCTCCAAGGTAATGGACAATGTTCAAAGTCAGAATTTACAGGACCCAGCCCAAATAAAGGTAATTGTTGTTAATATAGCTTCAACTATGAATATAAATTTAACAACCCAGCAAGCACAACAGATTGCAGATACTATTTCAAACTCACAAAAAGCACAGGCTAGTTTATCAAACTTTAAAAATAAGCTTCAGAATGTTACAAATCAAGCAACTCAGTCTAGTGGAATCATCAACCAGATAATGAACTACTTACAGAACATCTTCAATTACTTGAGCAGTTTCATACCTAATCAATGAAAAAATTAATGGAAGTCCATTCAACACAAATTTAATCTTAATATTATGCATTCACAATAACGTTCAAAAAGAATATCAGTTTAAATTAAAAGAAGGTAGAAAATATTTTTTTTAGAGATAATTCTTGCACAGCTCTACTGCCTTTTTTGCTGCAGCCTCCATAGACGTTTCATATGAAACTCCTGCTTCTTTAAGTATTCTCTGTCCTTCTTCTTCGTTGGTGCCGGTCAACCGTATGACCAGTGGAACTTTGCGTTTTGATGCATTTAAAACATCTAATACCCCACGAGCAACATCATCCGCACGTGTTATACCACCAAGAACATTTAAAAATACTGTTTTAACGTCAAGATCTGATATTACAATATTCAAAGCTTTAGCTATGTTTTCCTGTGAAGATCCTCCTCCAATATCAAGAAATGTTGCTGGTTCGCCGCCGTATAGCTTCAACATATCCATACCGCTAAGTGTCAAGCCAGCGCCATTTCCAATCACAGCTATGTTTCCGTCCAGTTTTACATAAGCAAACTCGCTCTTATGCACTTTTTCCAGTTCTGCCAGGTTTTTTTGCCTATAAACAGAGTCATCATCAATATCGAGCTTTGCATCCGCGGCTAAAATCCCGTCAGCAGTTACAACTAGTGGATTTATTTCTGCGATAGTTGCATCGTACTTCTGAAATACATTGAAGAGCTTCCAAACGACTGCCCCCACCTTTGAAATCAAAGCATTTGGAACTCCCATTTTAATAGCTATCTCTCTTCCTTGGTAGGGTAAAAATTCATCCAGAACATCCAAATAATACTTAACTATTTTTTCAGGTGTATCACGCGCCACTTCCTCGATATCAACACCTCCAGACATACTAGCCATAATAAGTGGTTTTTTTGCAGATCTGTCAAGTACTATACTTAGATAATATTCAGACAGGATTTTTAGTTTTTCTTCGATTAGGATCATTTCAACCCTTTCATCCTTCACAGTTGATCCCAATATTTCAAAAGCTTTGCTGTACACTTCCTCTGGTTTATCAGCAAATTTAATTCCACCAGCCTTGCCCCTGCCACCAACTAATATTTGTGATTTAATTACAACAGGTTTTCCCATTTCCATAGCTACTGCCCTAGCTTCATCAGGATTTACTACCATTTTGTTTTGAGGTACGGGAATTCCTTCCTTTTTAAATATATCCTTTGCAATGTATTCATGAACCTTCACATTGACCCTCCTAATCAGCTAGCTTTAGACCTTCATCATATGCTGCCAAGTTTTTTTCCTCTGTTCCCGGTGGAACACTCTCAGCTATTGCCGCCCTTGCTGCTTCTTCGGATACCACCTTTGTTATTCTTGTTATAGCCCCTATCATGACAATATTAGCCACAATCTTTAGTCCTATTTCATCTGCTGCAGTTCTGGTTGCTGGAGCTTTGTAAAGCTTTATATTGTGTTTTTGAACAAATGGCATCACTTCTTCCTCAGATATCAGATCTGGATCGACTATGAGAATTCCACCATCTTTGAGATCATCCAAGTAAGCCATTAAGGCTGTATGGGACATTGCAACGAATATGTCTGGATTTTGAACCTTTGGGTAGTCAACTTCCTCGTCACTCACCACAACTTCAGTTCTTGAGGCTCCTCCCCGTGCTTCGGGACCATAAGACTGTGTTTGAACAGCGTGTATACCATCATGTAGTGCTGCTGCTTTTCCAATGACTATCCCTGCAAGAATGATCCCCTGACCACCGAATCCTGCAATTCTGATATCTTTACGCATTTCAATCCCCCTGAAAAGCTGATTTGACTGATGAGGGTTTCCCAGTTGTGCATTTATCCTCAAGAAGTTTACATATTTTTTCAGTAAATTCTGCCTCTTTCTTATTCTGAAATTCTCCCACTATAAGCTTTCCTTCGAGTTCAGCCTCGTTCAGTGTGTCTGCTTTCCTTTTAAGTATACTCTCGTCTTTCATCCACTGTATCATCGACACAGCAGTTTTCATCTTATTTTTCCGACCGAAATAAGTTGGACACTGTGAAACCGCCTCAATGAACGAAAAACCCTTGTTAAGAAGACCCTTCTTAATAGCATTTGAAAGCTGTACTGGATGGGCTGTTGTCCATCTGGCGACGTATGATGCGCCTGCCGCCTTGGTAAGTTCTGATAAATTGAATGGTTTTTCAAGTGCTCCAAATGGAGCAGTACTTCCATAACTTCCAGTTGGAGATGTAGGGCTTATCTGCCCTCCTGTCATTCCATAGATACTATTATTTATACATATAACTGTAAGGTCAATGTTCCTTCTTGCTCCATGTATCAAGTGGTTACCTCCTATAGCAGCTGCATCTCCATCCCCAGTGAACACAACCACATCTAATTCAGGATTTGCAAGTTTGAGCCCTGTTGCAAAAGCAATTGGTCTTCCATGGGTTGTATGCAGCGAATCACACTTGATGTAACCAGGCACCCTCGATGAACATCCAATTCCAGATACAAGGGCTAAGTTGTCAAAATCAATTTCAGCAAGCTCCATGGCGTTGAAAAACGTGTTCATTACGATTCCATTCCCGCATCCTGCACAAAATATGTTGGGAAGCCTGTCTGTTCTCAAGTACTTCATAAAACGATTTTGATTCGTTTTATCCATATTTTTCATCTCCATAATAATAATTTAAGATCCTTGCGTAAGTTCTATAATGTATTTTTGATTAAAGAATAGGTTTCAATAAAGAATTATCATCCAATTTATTCACTTTTTTATTATTCTTAGTATTTCATCCGGTTTGTGCATTTCTCCTCCAATCTTAGGAAGGAGTTCAACCTTATGGTTTTTTAATACTCTTTGAACTTCATAAAATATTTGTCCGAGGTTCATCTCAACAACAATGACCCTATGGGCATTTTTTGACACATCACGTAGCATATCCTCTGGGAAAGGCCATACAGTTTCAAGTTTAATGAAACCTGCCTTAAATCCACCTTTTCTTGCCTTCTTAACTGCTGTAATAACTGATCTTGAGGGTGCACCATATGATACTATGAGAACATCAGCATCCTCAGTAAACATGGTTTTTACGGAAGCAATTTCATTGGTTTTCTTAAGTATTTTATTGCAGAGTCGTGTTACAAGTTTTGAATGAGATTTAGGATTTGAAGCATCTGGATATCCCCTTTCATCATGAGTAAGTCCAGTTATATGGAGTTTGTATCCTTCTCCGAATGGAGGCATAGGAGAAGTTCCATCAGGTTCTGCTTTGTATGGTAAAAAAGTCTCAGGACCTTCATCAGGCATATTTCTTGATCGTATTTCTGTTCTGTCGGGAATAGTGATCTTTTCCCTCATGTGTCCAACGATCTCATCGGCCATTATCATAACAGGCACCCTATACTTTTCAGCAAGGTTGAAAGCTCTGACCGTAAAATCGAAGCACTCTTGAACAGATGCCGGTGACATGGCTATAATTTCATAGTCCCCATGTGAACCCCATCTTGCCTGCATCATGTCGCTCTGTGAAGCCATTGTCGGCTGTCCAGTTGATGGTGAGCCNNGTGGCAGTCATACCTTTAAGACCTCCCCAAACAGCTCCTATTACTGCTCCAAGTGCTGATATTTCGTCTTCCATTTGTATGAATGTTCCACCTTCCCTCGGCAGGAAAACTGCCATATCCTCTGCTATTTCTGTAGATGGAGTTATTGGATAGCCCGCAAAAAATCTGCATCCTGCCTTTATGGCTCCTCTTGCACAGGCTTCATTACCCTGTATAAAATATTGTTCAGTCTTCATCCTTATCATCCACTTTTATTGCTTGATCCGGACACATAAGAGTACATAATCCACAATTTGTACAATTTTCCCTGTTTTTAGGGCATGGTACGTGAATCCCTTTTTTATTAGGTTTTTTCGATTCTTCGTAGACATTATGTGGGCAGAATCCCTTGCATAAGTTGCATCCCTTGCATAATTCTTCGTTAACTGTTATCATGTTCGTTTCTCTTAGTATTGTATATTTAATTAGTAAGACTGTTTATTGGATATTAGCCTCACTTTTTATTAAAGAGATCTATTTTTTATTATCCAATTATTGTATGGATAAACATTTCAACTTTTTGCTAATGAAGATGAATTTTAAATTATTATTTTTTTAGAATACTGATCAGTGGTCAACTCCAATTTCCACTTTATATAAGAATTATAATGATTTAATCCACAAAATTTTTGAAAATTTAAAGAATAGGAATTAAAATACTACGATATACTCGATATATGCATTACATTTAAGTTTTCGTTGAAAAGTTATTAATTGTAATAAAATACCAAAATAGAATTAAGAAGTTAAAATCTAACAAATCATATTAAATAAAGGATTTTTCAAAAAAATAGACGTTATAATGATGAAAATCTATGAAGCATTCATCTCTTTTTATCGCAATTAAAACAATATTTAGCATCCCTATTGGTCTTAAAAACCTTACCGCAACCTTTGCAGACGATCTNNTTTAATTTCTGTTCAAAAGCTTTATCTTCATCAAATTCTTTAACCATTTTAAATCCCATTTTTCTTTATCTTTTATTCTGATTCATTATTTTATATTGTTTAACTATGAATTTTTGTTTCCTTGTGTAGGAATATGTTTAATTAAATGTTTAAACATAAAAAAGTTATATCTTGTTATCCAGCTTCAAGCAATACTCAATTGTATAAAGTGATATAATGAAGGAAATAATTCAAAAACTTATAAAAGGAGAAATATCAGCAGATAAGGCTGAAAAATTACTCAAAACCATGCAGATCTTGGAGTTAGAGGATTTTGCAAAGATGGACATATGTCGAGATATCAGAACAGGAGTTCCAGAAGCGGTTTTTGCCGAAGGGAAAGATGATGAAGAAATTGTTAAGATATTAATGAGTTGTGCTTCTAATGGGCGAATAATGGTAACAAGACTCCAAAAGGAGAGGTATGAAGTTATAAAAAATGAATTAACTCCACTTATAGAGAAAGGGTTTGTTGTGGAATATAATAAACGAGCCCGAATTTTGATGGTTAAGAATCATGATGTTGAAAAGATCGGCAAAATTGGTATAATAACCGCAGGTACCTCTGATATCCCAGTTGCAGAAGAAGCCAGAATAGTGGCTGAGGAAGCGGGTTGTGAAGTTTTAAGATCATACGATGTGGGTGTTGCAGGAATTCACAGACTCTTCTCTAGAGTCAGAGAAATGATAGAGAAGGATGTTGAAGTCCTCATTGTTGTTGCCGGAATGGAAGGTGCTTTACCTTCTGTGGTGGCTGGTCTGGTTGATATGCCTGTTGTTGGTGTTCCTACATCGGTTGGTTACGGAGTTGGTGAAGGAGGGTTCACAGCACTTTATGCCATGTTGCAATCATGCGCGCCCGGGATTGCTGTAGTAAACATTGACAATGGTTACGGGGCAGCTGTCTTCGCTTCTACAATCATTAAGTCAAAAAATAAAAATTAACCCTTTATAAATTCTCATTTTGTCATAAATGAATTATACTTAATTATAATATCTGGATAAACATCAATTTTACTTTCCAATACAAAAAAAATAAAATTACTCAAAAATTTCAGTTCTTCCCGCTTACAAGGGATCCTATAGCTCCACCAATACCTACCACGAATCCGCTGGTGACGAAAATAGTCAGTATCCATGTAACTGATGCAATTGCAGCTGCAGTGAATCCTACTAGACCTGCAGTTATTGTTCCACCGATTAACAGTATAATGGAAATTACAATTGCCCCAAATGCACCTGCAACCAGTCCATTACCGAACCCTGTTAATACACCGCCACCTACCATCAATCCAACAACAATACCCGCAATGAACAATCCAATGCTTATGCCAATAAAACCAAAGAAATAACCAAACAGGTTTGATAATATCACAGCCAATACAAATCCCACAAATGCTGCTGTCCAGTTCACCAAACTAATCACCTCTTTTTTGATAGTAACATTATATTGTTAATTATTATATATTCCACTAAATATATAAACTCTTTTTTTAAGCCCTAAGGTTAATCAACTTCTTCAACGTACATAAGAGGGTAGTTTAGTTCTGTGATAAACTTCAATCTTATAACTGCCCTTTTATCAGAGTATTCAGACACAACTTTAACGTCTAACATTTCACCTGTCAATGAAATATAATCATACTCATTTTCGATTTTCTCAAGGATTTCTCTGTCTATTTTTATTTCAACTCTACTAATACACGGTTGAAGTTTCATTGTATCTTCAATAGATTTTTCGAGCGATTCAACACTTTTAATACTGACTGGAGTGCCGATAAACTGATGAAATAAAGCCCCCATTGTTATGGCCCCCTCAAAAATCGCCCTTTCTCTTTTCGAAATATTATTAAAGTATTTTTCGTCTACGTCCATTTTAAACACCTAAAAAATTGTTAATCCATGATAACTTAGATTCAATGGCATCGGGTGGAATAGGGAAAAAATATGCCAGTAATAACATTAGGGTAATTGCAATTGTTGCTAAAAATATTATGTACTGATCCTCTTTAACTGGATAGAAAAAACTTAGGATTGAACCACCAGCAAAGAAACATATGATAATTATGATTGCATATGGAGGATCCTTAGCAGGTTTTTTTTCTGATTTACTAATTGGATAAATTTTTACTTGTTTAGCTTCTATCATCAATCTCTCCTTGTCCGATCCTAAGGGATAACATGTAACTAAAAATAAAACATTTCCTTGGTCAATTGATAGAAGATAAGAAGCTGGTACAATGGTTGTATTCATTACCTGATATTCCACATTGCCTATTCCTGGCCATTCAACTGTAATGTTGTCTCCATTTTGCAGTTTATTAAGATTTAAAAAGGGAGATCCATAAAAGGTTCTATGTCCAAAAAGTGCAACAGTTCCATAACCGGGTTCTGCAGATTTAGGATCGCGATAAATACCATAATCAATTGATTTATTGTTTATGGCTTGATCAATACCTATATTAGGTATCTCTAAATAGGGGGTGTCTGAATTATTTCCTACGAGGTTGTTCTCGGATGCGTAGTAACTCACTTCAATCAAACCATAGAGAGTTATAATCAACATTCCAATTAAAACTAAAAAGGTTGAAAGTTTCATTGTTTCTTTGATTTTAATAGACTTCCAACTAATAAGTTTATCGTAAAAATCTAGCGTACACAATTCCAGCTACAATCACAATGGCACCTACAAGTAAAAGACCGAGCGGTACTCCTGTATTTTTAGTCGGTATTGAAGTAGAATTTTGAGTTGAATTAGGATCAACTGGGTCTAAATCACCAGCATTTATTCTGGTAGAAGCAGACTGTCTGTTTACAGGTGTCACTGTTTTCCCGGTTGGCCACTGATATGTGTAGGAATAAGATTTAGTTTGACCAGGATACAATGTAACGTCCCATGCTGCAGTCTGTGCATTTGGATTCTCATTATTTATAAAATCTACTGTAGGGTTGCTGGCTGTTAAGAATGAGTTGATTGGAACTATAGGAGCCATTACATTTCCTTCTACCCTAGGACCTGATTTTTCCATGTTTTTTAAGAAGAAAAAGAAGTGTCCTTGCCACAGTTGTAGATCTAGATCTGGATTTAAATAGTCTATTTCATCGGGTAAAAACCATGTGGCTGTTAGTCCAGGATCATCTATGATCGGCCAGAAGGTATTGGCAGTATCTCCCGTTTGTATATAAAATGGTGTTGGAGGGCTAGTTTCAACTAGAGTAAATGTTACAGCCCTGGTCTGATGGGAATCAATTTCCCAGCCTAAATCTCCACCAGGGTTTACAGAATTTATCATCCTGAGTGCAGGCGGGTCTGTTGATATAACCTTCCAGTCAATTAAAGGTGATACTGTGCCATCACCAGTATATTGCTGGCTAATCTTAAAGAATTCAGCGTGATCAGCGTTATTTTTGATCTGGACATGTATGGTCGCTTCAAGAAATGTAAACTTAAGTGTAGAATCATTTGACTGTATCCATGTTGCCTGATCGTTAGCTGCTGCTGCAATTGAACATGAAAATCCTAATACAACGAATAGAACAATCAAAGTTGTGCATATTATATTTACATTATTGAAACCCATAGTTTAACCCCGATTAACTTGTTAATCATTGATAATGATGAACATTCTTTAAGATTTTTAAATAAATTTAGATCTGCAGCCATTTTCTTTTTCCCGTTTAAATCGGCTGCAGATCTTATCAATTGATTTCCAATGTTTAATTGTCTATGACCCGTATATTTGGTGAAGTTCTGTTATCATCCACTCAGGTGCACTTTGAGTAGGTACAACGAGAACAACACTGTTTGAATTTTCTATTAACCACAATGCATTTTCCCTGGGTACCTCTAGAAGTACCAAGTACTGAGCATCGAGATCTCCAAGATTTGAAACCCTTTCAAAGTCCGATAGTCTCCATCCGTAAGCATTTAGAAGAGTGGTTAACTGTGCGTCGTTCCAGTTCCTTGAAGCACCTGCCCTTAAAAGTTGTTCAACATCCCCCTGAGCTGATTGACTTGTCTGAGTACTCAGACCTCCTGAATTTATTGAGAATAATTGACTGTGTGTCAAGTTCGCTGACGATGAGCTATATGTTCCACTGGTACTGTTCCTTAAAATCGCAAGAACAGTAGCTCCACTGATTATAGGTGAAGTATTTGTTACTGTACTGGTTGTTTGTGTTGTATTGTTACCAGTTACGGGTGCAGGTGCTACATTTTGATACACATCAACTGAATCACCAACATTAACTAAACCTCCTGCAGCTTGTGTCCTAAGTAAAACTATTGGTACTGCTACAGTATCTGGTGTTGTAATTTCCATATTGGCAAGTACAGTTGCATCAGCCTCATTTACTATTTTCTGTGCATCAGCTACCTTCACAATTAAATTTGTCACATCACTAGAACTTGAAACGGCACTATCAGAAGAATCTGTACCATTACCAGCAGCAGTCGTTGGTTGATTTGAATAACTTATCTGTACCCTTCCGTAGGGATCTTTCTTCAGATTGATCTGTTGATTCTGATAGGCCCTCCAAGCAGTGGTTGCTGGACCAATTACATCAACAGCAAGAACCTGATCTGGTGTAACGCCCGAATCAATATCTGCCAAGATCATATTCTTTTGTGGGTCTGCTGCTAGGGCTCCTTTAAAATAGGAGTTAACTTCATTAATTTTGGACATTTTGGCACTGTTCAGGGTGTCCTGATAAGGTGCATATACAAGGAAATAATATCCTGCTCCAACGAGTATAATCAATATAATACCAAAAACAGCTGCACCCACAAGTGTTCGCTGATCATCTTCAGGAAGTTGCTTGCCTAATCCTCCACCCAAGCCCGCAAATCCTCCTGGTTTCTTCTTCTCTGGAGGTCTTAGTCTTGGTTTATCCATCGTTTGTTTTGGTTTGGGTTTGGGCATTGGCCTTGGCATTTTTTTATCTGGAGCAACTTTTTTATCTCCATCATCTAGTTTAGCCTTATCATCATCCTTTGGTTTGCCCGAAACTTTTCCTACCATATCCTTAAGGCGTCCACCAATATCAGAATTATCGGAATCAGATTTTTTTCCATTTTTCCTGAGATCGGGGGTATCGTTTTTATCTTTATCTTTTTTTCCTAGTATTTTATCTAACATTTGGACCACTTCTGCGAAGCTTGGTGTATAAATTCATAAAAGGCACTGTTAATAAATATATTAATGAGCTAANNCTTACCATTAACACAGATACCACAACCATTATGACAAGTGCCAAGTCTGCTCTGAAAATACCTGAAAGGTAAAATGATCCTAAGATCAGGGCTGTAGATGGTATGGGTAAGCCCACAAATTTTTCATCTGAACCTTCACCCGAATCTGTAATTACATTAAACCTTGCGAGTCGTAAAATCCCACATAATAGTACTAGGAGTGCTACTACTATATTAATGTATGGTATGCTAAACGATGCGCATGCTGAATACAAAAGCATTCCCGGTGCAACACCAAAAGAAATTACATCAGATAACGAGTCAATATTTTCACCAAATCCAAACTCATCAACTCTTTTGGTCCGACGTGCAACCCAACCATCTAGTGAATCAAAGATCACTGCAATAAGCATAAACTGTGCAGCAAGAGCTAAATAACCATTTAAAACCATTATAATTGATAAAAATCCAAAAGANNCTTTTTCAACTAATTCAGCCATTATGGTTTCTCCAGCTGTGGATTTCTCTCCCTCAAAAACCATTACTTTGAATTTATCGTATGGGATTATTAAATTAACCCTAGATCCAAATCTTATCATTCCCAGCCTATCACCAATCTTAACACTGTCACCCACCTTAACATACTGAACTATCCTTCTTGCAACAAAGCCAGCTATCTGAATAACCCCTATTTTTCCATACTCTGAATCTATGACTATTAAATTTTTTTCGTTTTCTGTNNGGTGACATAAAAGTGCTTATGAGAATTCCCTTTTCTCCATCATTTAATATATGTTTCATCACCGGATCGTCTTTCGAATTGACAATTTTCAAACAGTCTATTTTACCCTTCAGTATCTTACCATCGGCAGGAGCTACAACAACCCCCACATCGGTGGGGATATTCCTATTAGGATCTCTGAAAAACTGCAAAATAAATGCAATTGCTGATAATATGATAAAACTGATAAAGAAATATCCTAAAAGAAATGGTAATACAGCTATAGTTAATAATATTCCAATTTTTTTTAAAGTTACTCCCCTAACAAACACTAAGACGTCCCCTCTAATAATAACTTTTAAATTTTAATAATAATTTTTTCCACAATTATCTTTAAATCTAATGAAATAATGTAATCCTATTAAATTTACTATCTATTAAATATCATTATTCGAGAAAAGTGAAGATCTGATAATTTTTGGAATGTTGAAGTTTAAGATAGAGAGTTACGAGTCAGATTGATCATCTTATATCATTTTGAATATCAGCAATTAATCTAAAACTTTATATATAGTCACATTGAAAGTATTAAAATCAATATAATGATATTTTTATACATCAAATATACAATTTTTTTATTCTCAAAATCTTTTAATAATTTTTTTTATAATTAAAAAGAGAATAAGATATATTCTTTAGTAAAATTTTAAGGATAATTATATATTAATAACATATTTAAAGAGAGATAATCGATTATTCAAAAAAAATTCTCATTAGATTTAATTAAATAGATTGTTATAATTAGGATAAATTGTATAGGTATATAAAGCTAAGAAGTAAAACACATGATGTATATTGATAAATTTTAGATTGAAACAGATTAAGATAGTAACATATTTTTTAAATTGAAAATTTCATACCCTTAATTGATTAGTGAACATTTCCACAACAGGCGTGGTAAAAATGATAGAGAATAAGATAAAAACCTTGAGACAAGCTGCAAAGGTTTCCACCATGCAAGAATCCGATCAAATATGGTGTGTAATAGCCGGGAACGAAGAGATGGTTAATAACATCGCATACGCAGCTATAACAGACAAGGAACGGGTTAAAATTCTTTGTAGAGAGCATATAACAAGCAAAGAATCATTTGTAACCAAAAAATTTGATTTTATTATGTTACATGGAGACATCAACAAGATAAGAGACTTGAGCTTGATGTGCAAGGATAATGGTGGAGCTTATCTCAAAATAGCACCATATTACGTGCTGAATGAACCGAATTTGATGTTAACTGTAGGTCCTGAGAACTCGATAAAAAAATTTATGGGAGACTGTGAAAAGTCTAGATTAAAACTAAAATATCTTATAGAAGATAAAACAACGGGATTTATTGAAACGGATGTTTACATAACTAATATGTTACCTGAATTTGTAAGAAACACAATCAACCCCCTGTTTAAAATGGCCGATGTTGCGTTGTCAACAGTTTTAATATCTGCTGATGAGGAACTTATACCAAAAATTAAGGAAATTGCCAAGGTTAACAAAATATTTGTAATAGAATTTAATAAAATTTTGAAGGAGGAATGAAATGTTCGATTTTCTAAAGAAAAATGATGAAGTAGATGTTAAGAAAAAGGCTTTGACAGATACNNAAAAAGAGGATTCATCCTATGTACTGGCTGTAGGTGAAGAAGCAAAAGCTATGCTTGGAAGGACCCCTGAAGATATTGTAGCTGTAAGACCACTAAGAAAAGGAGTTATAGAAAGTATAGCCCAAGCAGAAGCACTTTTAGTTTATGCGATTGACAAGGGTTCAGGCGAAAAAACAGACACTATAGACAGGATAGTCATAGGTATACCAGGAGATGCATCTGAAGTTGAGAAAAGAGCTGTTGAGGAAATAGGTATCAAAGCTGGTGCAAGCTACGTGTTGGTCATAAGCGAAGGACTTTCAGCAGCCATAGGGGCAGGTCTTCCTATAGCAGAAGCAGCAGGAACCATGGTAATTGATATTGGTGCTGGATCAAGTGATATTGTTGTAATATCTTTAGGCGGAATTACCGACATCGAAACCATAAGAGACGGTGGAGATGACATTGACAAAAACATAGTTGAAAAAGTTAAAGAATTCTACAGCGTTGAAATAGGAATACACGAAGCAGAAAAAGCCAAAATAGCCGTAGGAATGGTACATTCAGGTGCGGACGTTGAGAATCTATCAACAAATGCCATTGGTAAATCCATGGAAACAAACAAACCTAAACAGGTCGAATTAGATTCAAAATTAGTGGCTGATGCAGCAGAACCAATTGTAGTAAGGCTTATTGAAGCACTTTCAATGGTTCTTGAGAGAATGTCTCCTGAACTCATATCCGGTGTATACAACAAAACAATTGTTGTTGGCGGTACATCTCAACTTAGAGGGTTGAAAGACAGGATATACGAAGAAGTAGGAGTTCCAGTGGAAATATCGGACGATCCAATGACAGTTGTGGCTAAAGGAGCTGCAATAGTGGCTGCAGAACCTAGGGCACTTGAACCTGAAGTACGTTTGAAAGCCATGAAATAAATTCCTTTTTTCTTTTTAAAATTTTCTCTTAAATTTAATTATACAAAAATAATATTCTGTTAACTCGCTGTTCTAATTTTTTTAACTTTAAATAAAATTATTAATCTTATAAAATTAAAGCTTAAATTGATATCATTTAGAATAAAGCAATACTTTTGAGGTAAAATTACAATATGAAACTAGTAGGGATAGACGAAGCAGGTAGAGGATCGGTTCTCGGACCTCTAGTTGTGTGTGGAGTTGCAGTTGAAGAGGAAAGATTGAAGTACCTAGAAAGACTCAAATTAAAGGATTCTAAGAAGATTTCTCCAAAGAGAAGAGTTGTTCTCTCAAGGAAAATAAAAAAAATTGCAGAATATCACCCAGTATATATAAGTGCAGGTGATATCGACCTTCTCAGATCAAAGGATGTAAACCTCAATGAAATCGAAAAAATCGCCATGAGAAAAAT
>PMMV01000111.1 GCA_003162115.1 Methanobacterium sp. | reverse complement strand
AATCCATAGTACTTCCATACAACATCAATGCTTTTAAATCCTTTTTCATCAAGCCATTTAAGATGCTTATTTAATGGTGCTGGGAAATCTTCGTCTATTTGTTTAGGAAGCCATTTCTCCCTTACTTCTTCTTCGGGTAGATTTAGAAGCATGAAATCGATCCATTTCCCCCTATAAATTTGACTTAGTTTTTCATTTGAACCAAGTACAACATCAGAGTTTAAAAATACTCCACCTTCCTTTAGAGCTGAATATATTTTACTGTAGAACTTTTTTTTATCTTCATTGGTTTTAATATGGTGAAGGGCAAGTGATGAAACAATTACATCGTATTGTTCTTCAAAATCAAATTCAGAAAAGTCTCCTGTATAATACTCTATGTCAGTGTAATCTTGGAGTTTAATTTTTGCCATCTGTATCATATTCTCAGCTATGTCAATGCAGCTAATTTTAGAATGAGGATATTTTTCTTTAACGGCTTTTGTTATGTTTCCTGTTCCACTGCCTAGATCAAGAAGTTTAAACTCTTCCGAATTATCAAAGGGAATTACAGATACCATACAACTTATCATATCATCATATCTTGGTATTAACTTTAGAATGGTATTATCAAATTCTTTTGCTTCTTCTTCGAAGTGTTCTTTAACTTTATCCATTTTTTCTCTCCTTCAGATTAAATAACATATTTCAGTGTTTCCTATTAGATTATACATATCAATTATCATAAATTTAGGGGTAAATAAACTAAATTTTAAGAATAGATTTAAGCGTCTAAATCTAAAATAGAAAGTTATAGACTAAAATTTAGATCGAGAGGTAAAATCATATGTTAGGTGAAAATGAACTTATAAAACTATTTCCAGATTTTAAAGAACTTATACAACCTTCAGGTATTGATTTAAGAATTGATGAGGTTTTTTTACAGATAGGTGCTGGATCGNNAAAAATCTTCCTAAAATTGAAAAGTTAGAACCTCCCATTTATGTATTAAAGCCTAAAACAGCATATCTTGCAACTATCGATAGAAAAATAAAGATCCCTAAGGGATGTTCAATGTTATATTTACCACGATCTACACTTCTGAGATCTTTTGTGTCGGTACATACAGCTGTTGGGGATCCTGGGTTCTATGGAACATTACAATTTATGTTATACAACTATGGAGAATTTGATTACACCGTTAAAAGGGGCGAAAGAATAGCTCAGGGTGTTGTTTTTGACGTTACAGGTTCTGGAGAGTATAATGGAAGTTATCAAGAGGAAAAATAATTAAATTATTCCATTAACTTTTTATGATAAAATAATGTTCATTATTAAAATACAATTTGTAAACACAAAATTAGCTATCTTCAGTTTTTATTATTCCTTCGAGACGTTTTATAGCATTATATCTATCTTTTTTCTCGAGTTTAGCTTGTTCCAATGCATCTTTCAGTGTTTGAATGGAATTATCGTATACTTCACGATCCACGGGATATGGATATCCATCTTTTCCTCCATGTGTAAAACTGTACTTCACAGGATCTTCCCAGCTTGGTTTAGACCCATATACGAGGTCTGATATCAAAGCAAGGGCTCTAATCTTCTTTGGACCTATACCTTCAAGAGAAATCAACTCTTCATAGTTTGATGGTTGAAGTTCCCAGGCACGTTTTAAAACTTCGAATTCACGATCTGAAATATCTTGATCCAGCACAGGGTGATGGCGTGGCATTTTAAATTCGTTAAAATAATTGTCAAGTTTCATCTGTGACTTAAAAATTAAAGGTGTTCTGTCTTTGAAATATTTCTTCAAGTGTTCTGGATTGTCACATATAAGATCCACACTGATATCCCTTGCATTGTCACTATCCAAAGAAGTCATATCCAGGGTGTTATCGGTTTGAATATCACAGCAAATGCCAATGTGGGGCTCTTCAAGATATTTATCCACAGATTCACTAAACCAATGATATCTTCTAGCGTAACGCGTCTCTTGGTTCATTCCCTGCTGAATAACAGCCCAATTCCCATCTTCAGTTAATATGAATGAGTGGTGGTAAAGTTGATATTTATCTTGAATACATGAATTATCAATTTTGGCCGATACTTTACTTGAATGAACAAGATCTTCAATTTTTTTATTTGAAAGTGAGAATAAATCCCCTGCAGCTTCTATGTCAGAAGGTGTTTTTCTCGAAGCAAGACCTTTACCACCTGCAACAACCATACCATGTTTTTCAGGATTTATAACAGTTTTCAGTGCACCACAAGTTGTAGTGGTCGTTCCTGATGAGTGCCAGTCAAAACCCAACACACAGGAGAAAGCTTGGAACCAGTGTGGATCTGAAATACGCTTTAGAAATTCGTTTGAATCGTACTCGTAGAACATCACATCAACTACACCGGCTGTTAATTTAACCATTCTGTTGAAAAGCCATTTTGGGGCTTTCCCACCATGAAGTGGTAGGTTTACAACTCCTCGTCGTGAATGCATGTGATACCTTTTTTTGTTTGAAATTTAATTTAAATTATTTATAATAAACTTTAATTATTTTGCACTCTTTTATATACCATATTATGTCTAAACAATATTATTAATTTCATTCCACTTCAATTATCTAATTTATTATTATTGATAGGGGGAAAAATATGCCGATAAACCAGACCGAAACGAATCTTGAAGCGATAACAGTTACAATAGCATATCTTGAAAAACAGGAAGATACGGATGAAGAACTTTTAAAAAAATTAAAAGATGAGAGAACTAACCTTTTAAAGAAGTTAAATGTACTTGGATAATTTAAATTTAGAATGTAACTTATAATTTTTTTTTAAATTTCTGTCTTCTTAAAGTAAAAATATTGGTTCAAATTATAGTTTTTTTTATAATTAAATTCTAATCCATAAAAATTGCTTAAGATATTTCTAACATCCTATCTATGGCGATCTTTGCCCTTTCTGCTATTTTAAACGGAACTTTTACTACAAACTCTTGGTTTATAAGTGAATTTTTAACCTTCTCAAGGGTATGTAACTTCATATTCTCACATATTGCATCTTTCAATGCAGGAATTATATTTTTATCTGGATTTTCTCGTCTAAGCCTTGTTACCAGGTCAATTTCTGTTCCTATTATGAAAGTGTTCTTTATTGACTCTGCAACATGTTTTATCATTCCACCTGTACTCAAAATATAGTCAGCATATTCCTGAATTTCAGGATCGCATTCTGGATGGACGAGTATGTCTGCATCAGGATATTTCTCCCTTAAAAAATATAGATCTCCTAAATTGAACATCTTATGTACGTAACAGTGCCCAGATTCTGGTGCAGGTATAATCTCTTTGTCTTTTACTTGGTGGGAAACGAACCATGAAAGGTTCATGTCAGGACCAAAAAGAATTCTATCATTCTCAAGACTTTCAACTATTTTAACAGCATTCGCAGATGTGCAAAGTATATCAGCTTCAGCCTTCGCTTCTGCAAGCGTGTTTACATAGAGAACAACTGCTGCATCTGGGTATCTCTTTTTGTATGTCTTTAGCTCATCAGCTGTCAACATGTGGGCCATTGGACACTCTGCCTCTTTATCTGGTAGTACTATTCGTTTATTAGGATTTAAAATAGCTGCAGTCTCTGCCATGAAGTCAACTCCACAGAAAACAACCAGATCTGCTTCTTTTATTTTTGAGGCCATGATGCAAAGTTCTAGTGAATCACCTATAAAATCTGCAATCACCTGTATATCTCCAGTCTGGTAA
>PMMV01000023.1 GCA_003162115.1 Methanobacterium sp. | reverse complement strand
TTAAAGTAAATATATTTAGTTGTTGATGTCTCAAAACTTGCTGTAATTTCATAACCATTAGTGTTATCAACTTTAATATTATTTTGAGAATAAATTTGACCCCTATCATCGTTAACCGTTGATGAAATTTTGGTGATCACGGCATTTCTACTTATAGATGGATTATATCTGTATATAACAAATATTGAAAGGGTTTTTTCATCATATCCTATTGTAACAATTTTTTGCAAAAATTCAAGTTAACTAGTAATGTTTGAGTCTTCTGTAAATACCTCATTTGGAGACACATCAATTTGATACTTGAAGGGTAATCAAAAGAAACTCCTTTGCCATTATAATGATTTTTAGGCTCGAAAAAGCCAGTTAAAGACGTATAACTCATAAAAAAATAGAAATCAGTATAACAGCAAGGAATAACTTCTAATGTAATGATAATTTTTTCCAGAAGCCCTTTGTAGGTGGTTTAATATCCTTTGATTTCGAATTAATTTCTTCATCACACCCCTTCCTAATCATATCATTTGAATTCCACTTAATTTCTTCTTTAGGCTTTCAGATGGAAAATATACTGATTTAATTTTACTAATGAGGTCTCGAATCATAACCTCTATAGATCCCCCGATTATTCCTAAAATTAGGCTTAATATCATGAAGAATATGATCTCTAAAAATATATCACCAATATGTCCTGGAGTTAAGGCACCTTGAGCAAGTCCGATCAAACTTCCTACAGTCATACTTGTAATAATACCAGCATTAGCCCTTCTGAATTTAGGATTATTATTAATTTTATTTGGAATTATAGACAAAGGAATCTCAGGATTTCTTTTAATGATTAGAGATGTAATGAAACTCGATCCTACAAAAGCAAATAATGAAAAGATCACAGGGGCAAACGAAGAATTTACATATATTTTAAATATAGAGCAAAATCCAATAAATGCCCCGATAGCAACCGCTGGAAAGAAGTCAATTGAACTAAAAAACCTTAAAAATTCCTTATTTCTCTCTGATGAAACTTGCTTATGTGCGAGTTCTTTCAATTTTTCTTCTTCAGTTTTTTCAGCCATTTCACCCAATATTAAGTGACCACCACATTCACATCTATCTGAAAAGTCATCCGGCGATTCTCCAGGGTTTAAAATATAATAGCCACCACATTTATCACAGTATAGATATTTGACCATTTGAACACATCAATCAATATAATCTGTGATGGGCTTAATTTTACTATTCTTATCCCTTGTTTAGCAGATTAAAATCTTCTTCTGTAATTTGGTGAGTTCTTTTTACAAATAAACCTAAGTTATATCCTTCTTTTGCATTTTTACACTCTTCTAGTTGAATATAAGTTTTCTTATCAATAAAAACTGGATTATCAGTGTATATTCTAACTTTATCTACTTCTAAAATCCATGGAAATTCCTCATAACCTAATGGAACAGTTTTAGGATTCCTTTTGGCAAAAGTAGTCACTTGTGCATCTGCTATAATTCCTTTACCTGTTCTATAGAAACATATGAAATCTCCAGGTTTTATTTTATTTTTTCCGGGTGTACTATCCTTTAATACATAAATATTTTGTTCTAAAAGATATTCCAATGAATCTTCAGCCTTAATGTTTTCCCTGTCTTTAATAGGAGTAATCCAATATTCACTATCTAATTTTTCTACAGAGGGAATATAATCGCATTTCCATATGTTTAATGCTTCATTAGATAGTTCTATGCATCGTTGATTGATAGAATTAAAATTCCATTCATCATAATTTTTGGCTAAATCTTTGTTGATAGAAAATTCAGAGCTATTATAATCCGGTTTTTTTATTTCGAATGGACGATTAGACATTTTTTGATTCCATTCTCCCTTGATGATTGTTAGATTACCTATTAAATCTTTCTTTTCACGTTGTAGAATATTTTATTTCATCTTCATTTAATCCTGATTGTTGTTCAAGATAACTTTTCCATTCTTTGCTTAATTTTTGTGGGAGAATATGTTCGGTATGTATCTTATTCATATTTATTTTGGTTTCATCTGTAGGCTTAGAAAGTCTCCATAATATGTATTTGGTCCTCAAAGTGCTGGGTCGAAGGCTTTTCTTGATAAAATCATTTTTAAATCTTTCATTATCAGCATTTCGAATTATTTCAATAGTAAGAGAATTTTTTATATGTTTTAGAACATCATCAACATTTAAATCCTTTAATCCCATCGAAACTTCATTATATATTTGATCCAATCCGGATGTATTTATTTTACAAACACTCCAACGAATATGTAAAGTTTCTATTAGGTCTAGTATCTCCAAAATATCATTTACAGGAAGGTTTTCGTACTCAAAAAGATTAAAAACTGATATTAATAATGTATAACTTGGAACTATTTCCAACATACTTTAAATTTTCAAGTTTATAATTGATATCTTCAGAATCAAAAGAATTTTCATGTAACTTTTTATAAATCGATGCAACAGCATTTAAATTCTTTACAAAATCTAAAATTTCATAACCCTCAATTTTATCAAGTTTTTTTCGCATTTCAGGATATAACAGTTTTTCTGTTATTTTACCTCTAAAATTTGACATAAAATAATGTCTTAAAAATCTGTCAGGGTCGAAACTAACTTTATTGTACATATTATTCCATTCGATTATAGTATCCTGGAGAATTTTTGAATTATCTGCTACTTTCATAAAAATGTAATTTTTAATTAAGTCTACAGAAGACAATGCCAATCCTCGATCATTCATGGTTTCAAATAATCTAAATGCATTAAGAAAATTAGGGGTATTGATTGAGACAACGTGAATGTTATTTAAAATAGGAGTCCAATCTTTTGAATTAACTTTTGATTTAAAATAGTTATAACAGTCGAAAATTAAATGGTCATAATCTTTATTCNNTTTCTGAAAATAAATATCCTTCTATATGTTGTACTAAACCATCATCTTTTTCATCTTTAGCCAGATCTCTGATAGCCGATAACCAAATTAGAATCGTAGTCAATCTTTGTTGGCCATCAATCACTTGAAAATACTCTATTCCACTATCATCATATTTATTTTCGCTCACCAAGACAAGGGGCCCGATGAAATGGATATCTTCATTTCCTAAATTTTTAACATCCTGAAAGATATCATCCCACTCTTTTTCCGTCCAAGCAATAGGTCTTTGGTAGACGGGTACATTGAAACAAACTTTCCTTGAAAGAAAAGAGCCAATTTTATCTTCATGAACATCTAACATTCCCATATACATCCCCCATAAATAATATTACCGTTATTCTCTCATGGTGTATTTTTTTCCAAATATTCTGCTATTTCTTGTCGAATGTGCATACTCACAGGATTGTGACTCTTTCCTGATAATTCTCTTAATTCATATAACATCTGAGGTGGTAACTTTATCGTTATTTGCTCCATCTGTTGTTTAGATTTGGGTCTACCTTGTTTACGTGGTTTTGACATGATTTCACCTATATGTTTAGTAGTTTATTAAACTTTTATAATATTTAACAAAATTTTATGATATTTATTAAACTACTATATTACAAGATTAAATTATTTCACTAATCTATTATGATAACTAAATACCCTAAAGTCAGAATGATATTTATAGAAAGATAATAAGATATTAAATATCCTGTGTCAAATGATTACAAACATTTAACTGGAGAATACCAATGCAATGTCCTCAATGTTCATAATNNAAGGGCTGGTAAACGTGATTGCAAAAGATTTAACCAAAATATATGTTCTTTATGTTGCGGTTCTTTAAGAAATTACAAAGTATGTCCTATAGATTGTAAATTTTTTCCTAATGAATTTGAACCAGAATTCATGATCAAAAATGGTGAAATAACCTCATGGGAAACTGGTGATTTAATTCTTATGAGCGATTTTCTTTTTTTACCGAATCTGTACAAACATATCCATTTTGAATTAATAGATTTTAACTTATTTTACAAAGAACCCCAAAAATTAACTTTAACAATTGAATCTATATTAAAAAAAGAGTTTGTAACAAATGTAAAGGATATCCTTTATAGAGAGGGATGGAAAAGTGACTTATATCCTATAGATGAGGAAGGTGGATCATTATATCCTATAATTGGAATAGCCGTTCCAGGTAAAGGATTATTTTCTTTAACTAAAAATAATTTCAATCTTGAACCAGATAATACAATTAAAGGTAGCGTGACTCATCGTGTCGTTGTAAATCCGAATCAAAGAGGTATAACATTAAGAAAAGAATCTCCTTCTAATGTTAATTTTCTATTCGCACGTAATGTATTCATTTTTAGTAAGTTATTATTTGATATTCCCTACATTTTAGAAATAACATTATACAATATAAATGATTATCTGGAGGATAAAAATTTAATTAATACAGTTATCGGTTTATTAATCCCTCAATTATATCTCCCCCGGGATTTATCATGAGTTATCTGGATAATAGTACGTTTTTATCCCTTAATGATAAAAATTATCCTGGAGAAAGTCCAAGAGGATTTGGACTAATTCCTTGCAATACTAATGAAAATACTATAATGGGTGAAATAACTGATTTTAATTCGGGAAATTTCGATAATTCCCCGGTACTGAGTATTTGGGGAATTGATCATAAACCTACTTATGATTTAGCAATATCTATATTAGATCACGATATATTTGTAAATCCGCTATTGATGTCAACTTTCAAGCAATATTATGGAGATATATCATATCCTATACAAATAAACGTCATAAATTTTGGAATTTATAAGAGAATTGTTGTTAATTGTACTGAATTAACTTCTGGTAACATTTGGAGAGAAAGTTTTGCTGTGCCAACTAAATCTGAAATTAATATTCCATTATCCCTTTCTGGACTATTGAAAACTACATTAGGGAAAAAAACAATTAAAGTTGAGATTTCTTATGCAGATGATATTGTTTATTTAAATAACTTAGAAATTAATATTCTTCCACCAGAAGATTTACTTTTCGGAATACATGATGTTGGGCATAATTGGTATAAAGATACGCTCGATGCTATTGCTTGTTGGGTAACCCCAAAAAATGAAGAAGTAATTAAACTCATCTCTGATACTGAAAAGAGATTAAGAGATATTTTCAATGATGATAAGCCAATTGTAGCACAAATAAAGGCAATATGGGATCAACTAAAAATTAGAAATATATCTTATGAAATAAATTCATATTCAATAGGAACTAGTGTAAGAGCTAGTTATCAGCGTATATGTCCCCCAAAAATTTGTTTAACAGCAAATACTGGTAATTGCTTAGAATTAACATTGATATTTGCATCAGCATTAGAAAAAATTTCTTTAGATCCAATCATAATATTAATTGACGAACATGCATTCTTTGGATGTAAAATAGACGATAAAAATACATTATATTTAGAAACAACATTTTTAGATAAAAGATCTTTTGGGGAAGCCGTAAAAAAAGGTAAAGAAGAATTCGAAGAAACAACAAAACTAAAACGATGGAAAAAGGAATTAATCATCTCAAAATGTAGAGAAGAGGGATTTAACCCTCTTTTTTAGTTTTTATCCAATATATTAAATTGGTTATTTAATAATTATTTATTGAAGTTTTTTAAATATTTTTAAACTTCGTTAAACTTCTATATACCGAAGTAAAACTGATATTGAATTAACCGTTATAATATACTTAATCAACATATAGGAAAATAATTATTCAAGTAATTGAAAAAATTAAAAAAAAATTGGATCGATTATTTCTTTTCAATTATTAAATTCTCTAGATCATTGTAAACAACTTCCAATCCACACATATTAGGCACATAATTAGCCGCTTTTGCAGAATCTACTCCCACTACCTTGTAATCCAGCTCTTCTATAGGGGCTACAACCATACAAGTGTCGCAGACCATTTTCCCACCAGCCGTTTCTATTATTTTTGTATAGCCCATCCTGTCTGAAGCTGCCTTAACCGAAATTGAGGTACAAACCCACAGCATATTTTCAAGTCTACGGCCAGCTACAATTTCGGCTACTCGTTTAATCTCTTCAAGGGAAGCATGTGGACATCCAACACAGATTAAATCAGGTTTTTCATCGGTTGTTGAAAGTTTTACTTTTGTCTCATCAATATTCACCCTATTTATAGATAATTTTTCTATTTTTTCTTCTTGAATAACTTTCAAAGCCCACTTACTTTCAGGGGTGGTGTTTTCAACATGATAAAGTGCAACGGCTCCTGAAGATGCGAGTGCAGCTCCCAACCATTTTAGTTGGTCTGTTGAAGGCGTATTTTTGAATTTGAAGTATGGAGTACCTCCTCCAACAGTGTTACCAACGATATAACCAACTGCACCAAAGTCTGAACCTTTCACAGAGGTTTCTAATTCAACCAACAAGTTTGGATGTCTACCCTTATTAAGATGGTATCCATACATTGCTGTTCTTCCACATATGGCAGCTGAAAGTGCTCCAGGGCCTCCTTCACGATTGGTTCTTGCACCTAAGACTGAATTTGCATAACACACAGCAGAAGATTCAGACCATGCAATATGGGAACCTAATGTTGGTACATTTCCAACCAAATAGGGAGTGCATGTGCATGTAGTGGATACACCCATTTTCCTGTAAGCATCGACAATTGCAAGCTGTTTTTTAGTAAATTCTTCTGAAAATCCCAGTTCTCTCCATATTTGTAAATCAACACCAGCAGGATTTAATGTCGATGGGACTCTTACATGAGCATCAATTGATAGATCTTCAAGAAATTCGAGTCCTGCATCACCGATGGTTTTGTACGAAACACCAGAAATCTGAGCCGAAGTTATGGGAACCAGCTTTTCTGCCCCGTATATGTCCCCTAATGCAACTAGAATTTCCATGCATTTCTCGACGGCAAGTCCTTCTTCACCACCATACATTTTTTCTTCTTCTCGTGTTAAATGCATTTTAATCTCTCAATTTTAGGTTTTGAAATTATATCAAATTAATAGTAATTAATGGGCTTTCAATTGAGTTCTAACAATTTCATCAACCAGATTCAGGAAATTGTCCATTTCCCTGTAAGGAATAACCGCTCCTGCAGCTATATTATGTCCTCCACCAGACCCGTTAAAACTTTTTGATGCATTTTCAAGAGCATATCCAAGATTCACTCCTCTTTCAGTCATTTGGGATGTGGTTCTACCCGAAACTTTTATTATGTTGTCCATTCGAGACATAGCAAGCACTGGTTTTTCAGGATCTAAAATTTCTAGATCAAGACCTATGGTAGAAAGAGTACCCATAATACGTTTTTTTCGTTTTTCCTCAGCATATATATATTGTATTTTATCTTGAAGTACAGAACCCTCTTTTTTTATCCATTCTATACCGTATATCAGGTCGTCCCTGTAAGTTTTTACCATATCTTGAGCTTCTTTAATAGAATTATTTCTGTCCCCTATGCATATGCTGAGCCCAATGCCTTGTTTTTTATTCTTTCCGCAGGCATCGAGTATGTTGGAGTAATCTTCCAGGTTTCTTAATTCAGGTATTTCAGATGGAACACTATAAACACTGCTGAATAGTTCAGGATTTATCTTAACAAGTTCATTCTTGAGAATATCCTTTTCTTCGTTGCTTAACTCATCGAATTTAATGCCATATGAGATTCCTATTTTTTCAAGGAAGTTTACAGAACCCTCTTCGTCTCCCGAAATCTCTTTGATCACAGGATTAATAGTATAGGAAAGTGCCTTATAAAGTGGTTCCTGAGATTTGTAAGCTATTTTAAGATCATCTCTAACCTCAATATTACCTGATTCAACTCCATCATCGAGTATCGTTTTGTTAACACCAGAAAAACCATTTTTGTACTGCATATCTCCAAATGCTCCGACAAGTGCAAGTCCTGCGAGGTTTTTATATTCCATGGGACGAACTGTGAGGTATGTAACACCTGATCCACTTACATCCTTTGTTCCATCGAGTCCATAGAGATGAGGATTGACGTGAACTATGTTATCTTTCAGTTTTGCTTCATGGTCTGTCTGGTGGTGATCTGCGATTATTACATCACCCTTTAGTCTGCTCAAACCCTTGAGATTTGCACTTCCCATGTCACAAAAAATGAATAATTTATATTTTTCCTTTAAAAATTTTGAAAGGTTTTCATCCTTCAATCTGGGAATTATAGTAACATGAAATTTACCTTTCTCTTTGGCAATTGCATTGCACATTACCCCGGCAGCAGATATCCCATCAGCATCGTTGTGAGAAATTATTCTCACAACATGATCCTTTTTTAAATGCTTGCGTAATAGATCGCAAGCTTCTTCGGCCTTATTTAACAAGGAGTGCTGCTGTTTTTGGATCATATCTCCATCCTTGAGGGAGCACACCTTCCCTTACATAGTATCGTACGAGTCTTCTGATTTTTGATTCAATTATCCTAAGGCCCCTTTTGGTGTGAAGGTCCTTTGGGTTCTCTGTTAAGTGATCCCTAATATTGACTGCTTTTTTAATCAGGTTAATGAGTTCTTCTGGATATTCTTCGCCTTGGCCGTGTTTTACTAGTATGGCAGTTATTTTATCTCCAGTCACAGTTTTGACATCAGGAATTCCATACTGATCTCTTAGGATAACTCCAATAACACTCGTGGATTTACCTTCTTTTCTTAATTTTAATACAAGTTCTTCAATTTCTTCATTAGAATATTCTGTCCATTCCGGCTTTATTGCCATTTAATCACCTCTATAATCTTTATACCAAGTTGCAAACTTTTCAAGTGATTTTCTGCGGTGAGAGAATTTATTCTTCTCATTTATAGATAACTCACCGAAGGTTTTTTCATATCCTTCAGGTTTGAATAGGGGATCGTATGCAAAACCATTATTCCCTTTCTCTGAGTATACTATACTTCCACGGACAGCGCCTAAAAAAATCTCGGGCTCGGTTTTGGGGGTGCAGAACCCAACAGCCGACCTGAATTCGGCATATCTGTCTCCAACATCACTCATAAGTCTTAATATACCCTTATTTTCCAGTGTATCCTGAACATAGGATGAATAAGTTCCTGGAAACCATTTAAGGGCTTTAATGAAAATTCCTGCGTCTTCAACTATCACTGGCTTGCCAAGACGCTGGGCTACATGCTTTGCACCGTACCTGGCTACTTCAACGAGTTCTCCTTGGATCTCTGGATAACCGAGGTCAGCATGTTCCAGTTTTATTCCAAAGTTATCGAAGATACCTTTGGCTTCTTTTACTTTGTGTTGGTTACCAGTAATAAATGTTATCTTCATAGTCATCAAATCCTATAATTTTTCTATACTCCATATTTATAATTTCATTTGTAACAATAATTTCATTGGGAAGGATTAAATGAAGACATTAAGATCCAACATTACATATGTAACGGCCTCTACTTTCAATCTCCATTACCTTTTCTACAATTTTTTCATAATCATCTGCATCATGATAACCTTTTAAAATGGATTTGAAACATTTCTCAGATATTTTGTGGTGTATTCCTGAAATTGCCTTTTTAAAAACTAAGAGATCAACACCTTTATCTTCAACTAAATCTGATATCATTCCCAATCCGAAATCTATGAAGAAGACATCGTTATTTTGGAGTATCATATTAGAACTTGTTAGATCACCATGAATTATTCTGCAGTTATGAAGTTTTGCTACATTTTCACCAATCTTTTCACATAAGTTTTGTACAGTCAGATATGACGTGTCTAAATCCTTCAAACTCTCAAAAATTTCTTTCACTGGAGTTCCTTCAAGTCGTTCCATTATAATTGCACTTTCATGCTTATTAATGTCGTATATGGTTGGTGTTTTAATGCCACACCGTTTAGATTCCCCTAAAAGTTTAGATTCTACTTTAGTCCGTTTTTTCCTTAGATAACTGTCGATCTCTTCTATCCTGTAACCTTTAGGAATCCTCTTTTTTATTAGAACTTTTTGATCCATCCAAAGACCGGGATAGATGTTAGCTTCTGCCCCTTTTTCCACAATCTCTGGTGGCAATTTTAATCTCTTTTCCGAGCTTTTCATCCAAGGTACATCTACTTGGTCTGTTCTGTATTTCTGCATAATTCCTGTATTGCCAATTCCAGTTACTAAATTATTTTTATACATTAATTGGCCCATCCAAGCAATCATGGCCCCATTGTCACCACAGTATTTAATTGGGGGCATATAGAAATCAGCATAGTGTTCTTCAGACATCACAGCGAGCATTTCCCTTAATCGATTATTTGCAGCTACACCGCCACATAAGAGAATTTCCTTTTTTTTGGCATGAGAAATGGCTCTTTCAGTAATCTCTACCAGCATTGAAAAAGAAGTTTCCTGAAGACTGTAACAAACATCTTCGATTGATTCACCTGATTCAAATTTCCTTATAGCAGAAGTTAAAAGTCCTGAAAATGATAAATCCATCCCTTTAACCGTGTAAGGGAGTTTAATATAATTTTCTGATTTTTTTGCCATCTCTTCAATTTTAGGGCCTCCTGGGTGGCCCAATCCTACAGATCTGCTGAACTGGTCGAGACAGTTACCAATTGCTATGTCTAAAGTTTCACCGAAAACCCTGTATCTACCAGAATCGAAAGCAATTATCTGAGTATTTCCACCACTTACGTAGAGAGTGACAGGATCTACAGCTCCTGTGGTCAGTTTTCCAATTTCTACGTGACCAATACAATGGTTTACACCGATTATGGGTATTTTAAGCATAAGTGAAAGGCTCCTTGATGCTGTTGCAACAGTTCTCAGTGCTGGCCCAAGACCGGGGCCTTTGGAGAATGCAACGAGATCAATATCTTCTAAATATAAATCTGATTCAATCAGTGATTGCTTTATCAGTGGTACTATTGTAGCTGCATGGTGTTCCGCAGCTTCTCTTGGATGTATTCCACCACTTTCAGGTATAAGGGCTTTACCTACAGATGCTAAGATTTTGCCCTCAGAATCAACAATTCCCACACCAGTTTTCTCTGCGGTACCTTCAATTCCTATACATATCATTAAATCACGATTCCTATTATTTGCAATAAATAAGATGTTAAAGTTAATAATTGTAAATAAATAATTCTTTATTCATATCCTTGAGTTGTACATTTATATCTTATTTTATAACATATCTAATAATCGAAGGTGAGACTATGGATGAGGCAATAAAGTGTTATGGATCATCAGACATGATTCAGAAATTGAAAAATAAGGATTCACTATTCTTATGTGTTATAGCTAGTACATTAACTTCTAGAATAATTGGGATAACAGGAGCAGGGGCAACTCCAGAGTTAACAGACTATACACCTGCAGCTGATGTGGAACTTGTTATGTTAGGGAAACCACTTTGTCTGTCTGAGATACCTAAAACCGTTATTGCTGGTGATGCAGCACCTACACCAGCAGTGATAACTAAAGCATCTCTTGATCTTGCAGATATTCCATTATTAGTTGTTGATGCTGGAGCTGTTATTAAGCCTAATATCCCATTTATCAATATAAATAAAACCCCGGGAGGAGATATTAATAATGGGAAAGGGGTTATGAACTCTGCAGAAATCTTTAATAAGGGATTTATTCTAGGTCAAACCCTTTCAAAACTTACTGATCATCTATTCATAGGTGAAAGTACTCCTGGAGGTACCACCACAGCACTTGGAGTTTTAACAGCAATGGGCTATGAAGTAGATCACAAGATCAGTGGAAGTACCCCTGAAAATCCCCATATGCTCAAACACAAGGTTGTTAATAATGGTCTGAAACTTTCAGGATACACTGCTGGTGAACTTAAATCTGAACCCTTCAAAGCTGTAGATGCAGTTGGAGATCCGATGATTCCTGCAGTGGCGGGTATTGCAATGGGTAGTAATGTTCCTGTGATCCTTGCCGGAGGTACCCAAATGACTGCTGTTTGTGCTGTTATTAAAGGTGTATCGCCAGATTTTGATTTCACTTCTTTGTCGATTGCTACTACAGTTTTTGTTGCAGAGGATGAAACATCGGATATTAACTTCATAGCCAATCAAATCTCTGATATTAGCATTTTTGCTATTGATCCCTTATTTGAGAATTCTTCAACAGAAGGTCTTGTTAACTACACTAAGGGTTCTGTTAAGGAGGGTGTAGGAGCAGGTGGTGCAATGATGGCTGCTATTCTTAAAGGTGTTTCCATTGATGAAATCAGAATCAGAACAGAGGAACTCTGCAAGGACATATTCTGATTTCAGTAAAAAAAAATATTATAAATGGAGAATAGACACGATAATTGCTAATGCACCAACGATCCAACAGTAATATGCAAAAATCATCAAAGTTCTTTCTCTGATTATCTTCAATAGAAGTTTGATTGCTATGTATCCGAATATCATTGCAGATAGAAAACCAGCTATCAATGTTACGGTAGTGGTATCCATACTGTTTATATGTCTTATCTGAACGACTGCAGCCCCTAATATTGCAGGAATGGATAATAAAAAGCTAAATCTTGCTGCTAATTCTCGATTAAGACCTGAAAATAATCCTGCAGATATTGTGGCCCCTGATCTTGAGATTCCGGGTGCTATGGCTATTGCTTGGAATATCCCTATTACAAGTGCATTCTTAAATGAAATATCCTTTACATCTTTTGTACCTGGTTTAACTCTCTCAGCAGCCCATAACAGTAAACCTGTCACAATCAGGAAGAATCCAACATATATTACATCGTTGAATAATGCTTCAAACTGGTTTTGTAAAAAAATTCCTGCTAATCCTGCGGGGATTGTTCCAACTATAAGGAGCCATGAGAGCTTTTTAAAGGGTTTTTCTTCAAGACCTTCTTTAAATCTTCCCCTGAAAATATCTAAAACGCTAGAAATAAACGAACTAATAATGGTTAAAATATCCCTCCAGAAGTATCCTACCACTGCAACTAATGTACCTAGGTGTAATATTGTGTCAAAGGCCACATTTTGTGGTAAATTAAAAAGGTCTGTGACAAAAACCAAGTGTGCAGAGCTACTCACAGGCAGAAATTCTGTCAGTCCCTGAACTATGCCTAGAATTATTGCTTGAATAATGTCCATTTTTTTATCACCTAAATTAAACTGGATTATAATAAATTTTTTTATAAATAATGTTCTAACAGATTTCTTAATATAAAAAACTAGTGATAAATTGTAATAAGTTATAAGTTATAACTAATAAGTTCTAAGGTTTGAGTTATAAGTTATAAGCCAACATTAACAAAAGTCAACCACCTGTTTTTATCATCATCTTCACCATTAACAACCTTAAAAAATGCTTCTTGGACTTTTTTTGTAATTTCTCCTCTACAACCTATCCCAACAACGATTTTATCAACCGAACGTACTGGAGTAACTTCAGCAGCAGTTCCTGTAAGGAAAACTTCGTCTGATATGTACAACATTTCCCTAGGTATCTGTTCCTGTCGAACTTCTAATCCTATCTCTTCTGCAACTGTAATTACAGCATCACGTGTTAAACCAGATAATAAAGATGATGAGAGAGGAGGAGTGTATAAAACTCCATCAAGAACAATGAAAATGTTCTCCCCACTTCCTTCACTGACCATTCCTTGATAGTCCAACATTATACCCTCGTCGTATCCGTTAGTAATCGATTCCATTTTTGCGAGTTGCGAGTTCATGTAATTGGAAGCCGCCTTGGCCATATTGGGCATAGTGTCAGGCGCCATTCTACGCCAGCTAGATACTCCAACATCAACACCATCCTCAAGTGCTTCTTCACCCAAATATTTTCCCCATGGCCATGCTGCAATCACAGTTTCAACTGGACAATTCATTGGATAAACACCAAGTTCTCCGTATCCTCTAAATGCTATTGGCCTTATATAACATTTTTTTAATTTATTGATCTTCACAGTATCTACAACGGCCTTGCACAAATCTTCAACGGAGTAGGGTATATCCATTCTGTAAATTTTCCCAGAGTTTTTGAGACGTTGTATATGTTCTCGCAAACGGAAAATAGCAGGTCCTTTTATGGTATTGTAGCAGCGTATTCCCTCGAAAACGCTTGATCCGTAATGAACAACATGAGATAAAACGTGTAAATTCGCATCCTTCCAATCAACAATTTTTCCATTAAACCATATTTTTCCAGATTCATCAAATGTCATGGTCATCCCTCGAAATTATCAGTTATACTTAGGGTTTATAGAATAAATAGATTTATAAAAAGTTAAATTATCCATTAGATCAGAAAAATTTTATATTTAAAAGATTAAAATACTTTAATACATGAACGCTTCTATTCATTATCCCAATTTCAGTTCATTAATAAGTTCTATTTACTCATTTAAAAGAAATGGAAAAAAATTTAAGAATGTTTTCATATTTATTAATATTTCATTTTACAAGTTCTATCAATTCTTGAAAAGGTTTATATAGCCAAAGACATAATATGAGAGAAGAGGGCCGGTGGTCTAGGGGTATGATACCTCGCTTACAACGAGGTGATCAGGAGTTCGAATC
>PMMV01000062.1 GCA_003162115.1 Methanobacterium sp. | reverse complement strand
GGAATAAGAATAACTGGAATAGACCCCGAATGCAAATTATACTAAGAATACCTTCCTTAAATCTGATTAAACATCCGAAACAAAACCCCAATTCAGAGGAATCAGAATCACCCGATTTATAAATGAAGAATTCATGGGCTCAATTTTATGAAAAGATAGCAAAAGGGGCAATTAAAAGAATGTTTAGAATTATCTAAAGTCAATGAACGTCCATTGAATAAACAGAATTAGTGCCAAGAATGTGAATTACATATCGAAAAACGAAATAAAACCCAATAAAAAAAGTCTAACCCTCATACTTAAGTTTAATTCAGCATTCAGTGCCACAAAAATCTTGATTATCTGCCTTGCTACCCATATCTATGATCATTTTCTAAACTGAGATAGCAAGAAGTTTCATATTAAATACAATATCTTTAATTAGTGAATCATTGAATCCTAAAATGAGTAAACGTTTCTCCATTGCGATTTTTAATTATTATAAAGATGTAATAGTTGTTATAGGCTTAAAAAAGTCGTTTTGTGCTTCCTTTCCTTTTAAGAGAACAACGAACAAACAATCTATTTGTCAATAAGGAACTTTATAAACTTCTTTATTCGACACCATGAAGAAGTAAATAATCCTAAACAACAATTGAAAATAAATTTTAAAGATTATTCTCCATATCAAAGGCCATATAATCAATTTAAAATTTCACGGAAATAATATTAAATTGAACAAATCTTCAGATTTCATCATATTACTTAAGTTTATTAAACATTCAAATAAAATATTATAATGAAATTTGGACTTAAATTTAATCCATTTCTGAAGTGTTATTGTTAATAATTGTTCCAGGTTTATTTTATTGAATGATTACCACTTTAAGTATTAAGACTGGTTAAAATATAAAAGACGGGTATACTAATACAATATTAGGCATTTAAGATAACAAAAAATTGCATTAGAGAAACATTTACTCATTCTATAAATCATTGCTTGCTTTATTAGGAATTATTATAACATCAATCTGAATAATTCTGCTACTTATTGGAACTAATTGCTTATGAATTGAGTATCAAACTTTGTTAAAACTATTATCAGTAATTACTTACAAAATTATTTAAAATATCTTTATTTTTATATTAATTCTTCTAAAAAAATTCTTTAAAAAGAAATATGAATAAGGAATAACATAAAGTAAGAAAAAGTGTTATTTTAAGAATAGTATTTGAAATTGATGTTAAAGATTTAAAAGTAATTCATTAATTAATGGTGGTATAAAAAATGGAACGTGAAGCAAATATTGAAAGACTGATTCAGACACTGAAGGATGATGACGAACTCGTTCAAGATCAAGCTGTAGGACTACTGGAAGAAATAGGTGAACCTGCTGTAGATCTTTTAATAGTTGCTGCAGGAGATAATGATAAAGAAATCAGAAGGGGTTCAATTCGCATCCTTGGGAACCTTGGTGATGATAGGGCTATAAATGTTCTAATAGAATCCCTTAGAGATCCAAACAAATGGGTTCGAAGAGNNCGACATTAAAAGATGAAGATTGGCGTGTTAGAGGCGGAGCTGCTTGGGCCCTCGGTAAAATAGCTAATAAAAAAGCGATAACACCACTAATTGATGCCATGGAAGATGAAAGTGGTTTTGTTAGGGGTGGAGCAGTCTGGGCCCTCGGCAACATTGGGGATGAAAGAGCAATAGAACCTCTAAAAAGAGCTTTAGATGATAAAAGCAGTTATGTAAGAAGGGTTGCAGAGAAATTTTTAAACCAACTAGAGTAATTGTAATATTGCGTAGTTCAACTAAGGATAGTTATTTATCATTATAAAATAATTAATGATAGTTAACAAGCTTAATTTTAGCTTTATAATTTAATTTTTTAGAAAATTATCAGAAAAATAATCAAATATAATTAACAAAAGATTAATTCAATTTAAACCAGTACCAGAAAGATAAGGGGGTATTCGAATTGAAAGTCAGTGTAATTGGAGCATCGGGAAGAGTAGGAAAGGCAACAGCATTTTCTCTAGCTGAGGAGAATGCTGTAAACGATTTGGTGCTCATATCACGTAAAGAAAGTATTGATAAGGTTGAAGGGGAAGCGTTGGATATGTACGATGCCCTCGCAGCTAAGGATGTTAATGTTAAGATAACTGCATCTTACGATTTTGAAGATGTTAAAGGCTCAGATGTAATTGTTTTAAGTGCAGGAAAGCCAAGAAGCGCAGGAATGTCCCGGATGGATGTTGCTATACCCAATGCCAAGATCGTGGCCGAATACTCAAGAGCAATTGCAAAATTTGCACCAGATTCCATAATACTTGTTGTAACCAATCCAGTGGACATAATGACTTTTGTGGCTTTAAAAGCATCTGGATTCGATAAAAACAAGGTTTTTGGCCTTGGAAACCACCTCGATTCTCTCAGACTTAAAAATCTCATATCACAACACTTCAACATCCATGTAAGCGAGATCCACACTAGGGTGATGGGAGAACATGGAGATAACATGGTACCGATCATGAGTTCTACATCAATAGGTGGAATATTACTCAAATATTTCAAAGGCTATGATGATTTTGATATGGATAGAACAGTTGAGAAGGTTAAAAATGCAGGAAACTACGTTATTAAAAAGAAAGGAGCAACAGAATATGGGCCTGCCTTTGCAATCTCCAATATTGTCACTATAGTCTTAAATGATGAAAAAAAGATATTGACAGTAAGTGCATTCCTCGATGGTGAGATAGAAGGTGTAGCAGATGTTTGTTTGGGTGTTCCGGTTAAGCTGGGAATAGGCGGCATAGAGAGGATAATTCCGATCATTATGACTGAACGTGAAAGAAAAGCATTTTTAAAAGCTGCTGAAACAGTTAAAAGTGAAACAGATTCAGTAATTAAAGCCATAAATTTGTAATTTTCCAATAATTAATTATAAATCCTATTAATTTTTTTTTTAACGGTACTTTTAATAAGATTTAGATAATCTTTGGAAATTAAAAAAAATAAAAAGAAATTTGCTTAAAATGCTTCTAAAACACAATTAAAATAAATTTAATTCATTTAGTTTTATTATTAGTACCATTGTTAGTAGACGAATTAGTTTTTTTTGTGGTATTCTGTTGTACTGTTGTTGGTTGATTTGTATTTGTTGTGGTTGTAGTAGTCGTTTTATGGGTTGTACCATTAGATATGTTTCCAGTTGAGTTGTTGGAAACGTTGATTGAAACATTTCCAGCACCTTGATAAAGACCCACAAAATAACCGCCAATACCTGCCACAGCAACCAAAAAAACGATCAAAATAATGATCTTATTATCCATTAGTTTGCGCCTCCTGTTGATTGATTACTACTTTACAAATTTATAGCATACCAACTACTTTAATGGTTTCACAGTAATGAAAATTTTTTGATAATACTATTTATCATCAGTATATTAATCTGTGGGAAATTAATATTATATGAAATCGAAAAAGGTTGTTTTAATAAAGTTTATATAAGTGTTCAGTTATACCCCTTATCATAGTCCAAATTCTGAACATTGTACAAAAAATATTACATAAAAAAGTTATATTTCAAATACGAGTTAAAACAGGTTTTTCGGCAAATCTATTCCGGTAAATTTATATGATATATCCATCAAATAAGATCACCTTATAAAGTTGGCAGAGTAATATAAAAGACATAAATAGCTTTCTTAAGAGAGATGGAATTCAAATGATTAGTATAGGAATTTTAGACTTACAAGGAGATATTTCAGAACATTTTGAAGCCGTAAAAAAAGCACTCAAAAAATTAGATATAAAATCAGATATTTTAAGAGTGAAAACAGTTTCAGATCTTTCCAAATGCGATGGACTAATAATCTCAGGAGGAGAGAGCACAGTTATAGGCAAGCTCATGGATAAAACTGATATGAAACTTGCAATAATTGATCAGAATATTCCAGTAATGGGAACCTGTGCTGGATTGGTGCTCCTTGCAACAGAAACAGATTACAAACAACCATTACTTGGACTCATTGATATGAAAGTCAAAAGAAATGGATTTGGCCGCCAAAAGGCATCATTTGAAGAAGAAATCGAAATTTTCGGAAGCAAATATAGGGGAGTTTTTATAAGAGCACCCTACGTTGAAGAATTAAAAGATGGAATTGTACTAGCAAAACTCAGGGATAAAATAGTTGCACTGGCGTCTGGAAAACATATTGCAACTGCTTTCCACCCTGAGCTTACAAATGATACAAAGATTCATGAGTACTTCATAAAGGAGGTTTTGAAGTGTGTGGAATAGCAGGAGTTGTATTTAAAGACAGAAAACTTCACCCAGTAGGCGATGCATTGACCAAAATGCTAGAAGCATTACAGCATAGAGGACCAGATTCTGCTGGTTTCGCAATATATGGAGGTCTCGGACTGGAAGCAAATGAGTACCTCTTAAACATCGAAGTTAAAGAAAAATCAGGTCTTCTTGAATCCGTGAAAAATACGGTAAACAAAGCAACACCAATAAAAAAAGAGGAAATAATTCCCTCAGTTGAAAATTATATTATCTACCGATGCAAAATTGGATTAAAATCTTTTTCAGAGTTAAAACCCCTTATAATGGACATTGACAAAATTGATGATGTTATAGTACTCAATGGAGCTCATTCATTTGAAATGATAAAAGATGTGGGCCTAGTAAAAGACATAGCATCCAGATATGATACTAGATCCAAAATGGGAACACATGGAATTGGTCACACAAGGTTTTCAACAGAAAGTCTCGTCGACAGATATCATGCACACCCCTTCCAAAGTTACATTATACCAGACATTACAGTAGTGCACAACGGCCAGATAACCAATTACTGGAAAATAAGGGATCCCTTAGAACGTAAAGGCCATATATTCGAAACCAACAACGACACCGAATGTATTGTACACTATATAGCAGATAAATTATCTGAAGGTTATAAACTTGAAGAATCACTCGAACAGTCTGTTAAAGACATGGACGGGCCATTCTCGTATATAGTTGGAACACCTGACGGCGTGGGAATAGCAAAGGATCAGTTAGGCCTCAGACCGGGAGTAATGGCTGAGAACAACGAAATCTTTGCCATAGCATCAGAAGAAGTTTCTCTACGTGAAGTAATGGACACACACGACATAGACCAGATATCACCCGGAGAGACCAGGGCTTATACAATTTAAAGATTATGGAACAAGTTAATAGTAATATTAACAGGATTATGGTAAAAAATTAAGGTGATTACAATGAGTGAATTTATAATCAATGCTGAGCACCAACCACCAAGGGAAGTAAACCGCGCCATAAGAAAAGCTGCAAGAGAGTACAACAAGATAACTATTAAAAATCCAAATGCTATGCACTATATTGCTGCAGGGCTCGTAGATCCTGTTGAACTGGTTATAGACGGATCAGCAGGTTATTTCGTAGGTACCATGATACACGGGGCAAAAATACACATAAGAGAGAATGCAGGATGGTTTCCCGCTGACAATATGACAGAAGGAGAAGTTGTTATCGACGGATCCGCAGGCGATGGTGTTGGCCAAGGAATATATGGTGGAACAGTAGTTGTAAAACGGGATGTAGGCTCAAGAACTGGGGAAATAATGAAAAACGGCACCATTATTGTTGGTGGAAATTCAGGGTTCATGAGTGGGCTATTCATGATGGGAGGACGTATAATAATCCTAGGAAACATTTCAGATGATGCAGGTGAATCCATAATTAGAGGAGCAATATACGTCCGTGGAAGTATAAAAAGCCTGGGTAAAAACGCCAAGGTCGAAGAATTAGATGATGAAGATAAAAAAGAACTCAAGGAGTTATTACCAAAATATGATTTCAAGTTGAAAGATGATGATTACAATTCCTTTAGAAAAATAGTTCCACGATCTAACAGACCATTCTACGGCAAAGAGTCAGAGGAGGGATGAAAATGGGAGAAACAACCACAAAACAAGGAAAAGTGGCAATGATAGGTACACCTTGCCATATGATAGCAGCAAGCAAACTAGACAGATTTTCAGATATCTTAGGAGAATCACCTATTGACATCAAAATTGGACTCTTCTGCATGGAAAACTTCTCATACAGTTACATGAAAAAACTTTTAGAAAAAAATAACATTGACATGAATGATGTTAAGGAATGCAGGATCGAGAAAAACTCCCTATGGTTCTACTTAAAAGAGGACAAAGTTTTCAAAATACCACTTGAAAAAGCCAAATCATGCGTGCGTAAAAACTGCAATATATGCATGGATTTCACGTCAGAACTATCGGATTTATCAGTTGGTTCTGTTGGATCCCAAGAAGGATGGTCAACTATTATAATTAGAACCGATAAAGGTTTTGAACTGGTTAAAAATGCAGAAAATGACAAATATATACAAACAAAACCTATTGAAGAATCTGGACTTAAACTAATTAAAAATCTTGCTAATAAAAAGAAAAAAGAGAATTTAAGTGAAATAACCAAAAGGGAAAGAGTAGGAAGACCTGTTATTTACAGGAGACAAATGCCAATCACCGAATTCACTGAAGAAGTTTCAAAATGTCAGTTCAAAGACCTCAAAGGTGATGTTATCGACATTGGCGCCTGCGTACTCTGCGGAGCATGTGACTTTATTTGTCCAGAGGGAATAATCAAAATTGAAGATAGAAAACCCCAGATAAAGGGCAAATGTCCAGAAGGATGCAACCTCTGTTACGTTGCATGCCCTAGAACATACATACCTGACGATATTTTAAGCAAAGATGCCGATAAAAAACCCTTAGGAGATTATATAAAGATTATATCTGCAAAAGCTCCCATATTAAAAGGTCAAGATGGTGGAGTTGCAACAGCACTATTAAACTACGCTTTATCTAAAAAACTTGTCGATGATGTAATTGTAGTTGATAAAAGTACTTCAGAAGCGTGGAAACCCGAATCAAAACTAACCAAAAATGTTGCAGATGTACTAAATGCTGCTGGAACAAAATACGCAGCATGTACCATTTTCACACCACTTAAAGAATTAAATAAGGGAAATGGAGGAGTTTAAATTGCCATTTAAAGTTGAAAAGGATCAGAATCTCTGCAGAAGAAACTTCGATAGACCAGGATGCTGTTGGTACATGTGCGATAACAGAGACGAAGAACTGTGCAAAAACTGTTACTCCTGCGTCAACAACTGCCCTCACGATGTCTACGAAATAATCAACGACGAACCTTACCCACTTCACCACGAAAATTGTGTTGGATGCAGGATCTGCGAAGAAATGTGTCCAAACAATGCAATAGAAGTCAATGCTGTCCCAGAAGACAGAAGAAATGTATGGTCGCTAAGTGACATAGTTGAAATAGGAAGAAAATCTACTGAAGGAACCTACAAAGTCCGGGGCTGTGGAGCCACTAGGGTCATCCCAACATTTGACGACCTTGTTATTATACCTGCACAGGTTTCAAGACCACCAATAGATAAATATAGGGAACCTTGTAATACAAAGGTTACATTAGGTGCTAGGTTTGCAGAAAACCCATTGGTATTGGATACTCCAATAATGATAGCTGCAATGTCCTTCGGAGCCCTTAGTAAAGAGGCTAAAATAGCTCTTGCAATGGGTGCTACCCTAGCAGGAACCGCAACTAACACAGGTGAAGGTGGAATGCTCCCTGAAGAAAGAAGATACGCTTCTAAACTCATAGCCCAATATGCATCAGGAAGGTTTGGAGTTTCGGCCAAATACCTAAATAATTCAGAGGCTGTTGAGATAAAAATAGGTCAAGGAGCTAAGTCAGGTATGGGAGGTCACTTATTGGGAGAGAAAGTAACAGCAGATGTTTCACGTATAAGAATGATACCAGAGGGAACAGATGCATTAAGTCCTGCCCGTCACATGGACATAGTAGGACCTGAAGATCTCTCAATGAAAATATCCCAGCTCCGTGAAATAACCGACTGGAAAATTCCAATCATTGTTAAATTCACATCTGGCAGAGTAAGTGATGATGTAAAGATCGCTGCCAAAGCGGGAGCCGACATAATAGTTGTTGACGGGATGCAGGGAGGAACAGGAGCAGGCCCTGACATTGTGACTGAACACTCAGGCGTACCAACCATAGCTGCCATTGTTGAAGCAGATGAGGCTTTAAAACAAATAAATCTGCGTGATAAGGTAAATTTGGTTGCAGGCGGCGGTATTAGAAATGGAGCAGATGTTGCAAAGGCCATAGCTCTCGGTGCTGATGCAGTTTACATAGCAACAGCAGCACTTGTATCTATTGGTTGCAGGGTCTGTCAGATGTGCTATGCAGGTACATGCAGAAAAGGTATTGCTACTCAGGACCCTCAACTCAGAAGACGTTTAGATTATATGGAAGGTGGTAAAAGAGTTGCACGTTACATAGAATCCATGACGGAAGAGGCAGTTATGCTCACACAGCAGGCAGGTAACACCGACATACTTAAACTTGAAAAGGATGATTTAAGAGCTCTGACAGTAGAATCTTCTGTACTCACCGGAGTAAAAATGGCTGGTTTAGAAGCTCCAATGAGATCGAAAGGAATCTTATGATTCCATTTTTTTATTATTTTTTAAATATTATATATTGAATTTTCATCAAATTACTCTTGATAACACACAAATCTTAAGAATAAAATCTAATTTAACAAAATAAACATAACATTTTTTATGTTTTATAATTATTAAAGTAAAGATGAGTAAATTTTAATCGTTGCGTATAACTTGATTATTCTGCCCATTAATGCTTCAATCAAAATTAAAATAAGTTAATGGAAAAAAATCTGTTTGACATCAACTACCGCAATTGTGCTTAAATCTTCTAAATAAGGATTATCTTTAATTTCCCTAATCTTTTTTACTAAATTCTTTTTATCACCTTTGGGAATATCTGAGTGTTCAATTGCTTTTTCTAATGCGTTTAAATACATATTGACTGTAAAGGTGTTTACAGTAGAGTCTTTACTTGATGAACTATTATTGTCATGTTCAATTGCACCATTTTCGAGTAATTTATAAAATTTTGATTCATTCATGAGTATCACTTCTTTATGGAAGGGAGGACGACCTTCATAAATCCTAACTTTATCTACAACTAATGATTCATCTCTGTTTGGAATAAAAACATGATCTAGTCGTTTTATATCTACATCAATATCAAAAAAGCTTATGTCAGGTTGAATAATTGCCTTAACATTATCTTGAATTTCTTCATTATCTGATTTGTAATTTCGAATAATTTTCACTAAAGTTGATTTCATCTATAATTTCCTCCATTAGATTAGTCTGATTCTAATTTTAATTTCTATTTAAATTATAAGAAAATGTATATCTTTTTACTCATAACTCTAAAATCTATTCACACTAATAATTAAATAATAGCTTAAATGTTAATAATTCCTATGAAAGGGATTTAACATACCATATATCATTGAAATGATAATTAACTTATTGATAATCATTCTAAAATTATTTATTTCAAAATTTATTAACTTAGTCTGCTAACTTTATTAAAGACTTAAAAAATTAATAATTATTAATCATTATTAGAGTATAATTAACAAAAAATAGATAATTTGGAGTAAAGATAATGGAAATAAAAAAAATGGTAGCATATGTCGGATTAATACTATTAATAATTTTATTGTTGATATTTCGTCCTATACTCGGAATAACATTCTGTATAGTTATAATAGTTGTCATATTCTACAATAGAAATAAAAAAATTAAAAATAATGAAGAATGAACCTCATCTTTCTATACTCATCTCATTATTATTCATTTTAATTTTTTAAAAATATTTATAAAAATATCCTAAATATTTTATTAACTTATTAATCGTACTAATTTTATTTTAAATATTTTTGACTTAAAATTTATTCATAATATTTGAAGATTTTGGCTAATTATTTTAGGACTACTAGATTTCAAAATCTTTTACCGCAATAGTTATATAATATTACACAAAAAATATATCGGAAAGAGGTTGCCCCTATCCTACTGGTGATCACTTATTGGAAACACTTACGGAGAAATTTTTATTCTCTGGGACTAAAAGTTTCAATATTTTTTTGGAAAAAATTGAGAACTCATCGTGAATTAATAAAAAACCTAAACTAACCTAAATTTTATGGAGGAAATAAAATGGTACCAGTACTTAACTCTGGTGATACTGCTTGGATGTTAATATCCACTGCATTAGTAATTTTAATGACTATTCCAGGTGTTGCACTCTTCTATGGAGGCCTTATCAGGAGAGAAAATGTTTTAAATACTATGTTTTTATCTTTTGTTAGTTTTGCTGTTGTAAGCATAATCTGGTTCCTATATGGATACGATCTTACATTTGGTAGTGATATTTGGGGATTCATAGGAACACTATCAAACCCACTATTTGGAGGAGTTGTTGAATCAAATTCACTTTCAACCTATGCTCCCACCATCCCTGCAGGATTGTATGCCGTGTTCCAGATGACTTTTGCTGCAATCACTGTTGCACTTATTTCTGGTGCAGTAGTAGAAAGAATGAAATTTTCAGCTTGGCTAGCTTTCATACCAATATGGATAACACTTGTTTATATGCCCATAGCTCATTGGATGTGGGGTGGAGGATGGTTAGCAAAGATGGGAGCTCTTGATTTTGCAGGAGGTACAGTTGTCCACGTGAATTGTGGAATGGCTGCACTAGCACTCGTGATGCTTATTGGGACACGAAAAAATTCAAAATTACTTCCACATCATCTAGGATATTCTATAATTGGTGCAGGACTTCTATGGTTTGGCTGGTTTGGATTTAACGCTGGATCAGCACTTGGTGCAACTAACCTGGCAGTATCAGCTATGATAGTTACCAATCTCGCAGCTAGTGTAGGAATGATAACATGGATACTTATGGATAAACTTGAAACAGGTAAACCAACAATTCTTGGTGCACTTTCAGGTGCAATTGCCGGATTGGCAGCTATAACACCAGCAGCAGGTTATGTAAACATCACAGCTGCAATAATAATTGGATTTGTAGCATCAATATGTGCATATTATGCCGTTTCACACCTGAAACCTCGTTTGGGATATGATGACTCTTTAGATGTTTTTGGAATACATGGAATTTGTGGAATAGTTGGTACTCTAGCTGTAGGATTCTTTGCAACACCACTTATAAACAGTGCAATTAAAGGAGGTTTAATAGCTGGTAATCCAATGCAGATAGCTATTCAACTTCTTGCAATTATAGTGATTGCATCCTACTCATTCATAATGACCTATATAATAGGTAAGGCAATTGACTATACAATTGGATTGAGAGTTGAAGAAAGAGATGAAGTTCAAGGTCTAGACATAACACTACACGAGGAATCCGGTTACAGACTGTCATGAATAGGTATAAATGATTATAACCGAATAGTAAAATCATAAAAGGATTCTGAGGTGTACTAAATGAAAAGAATACTTGCGATCATTAGACCTGACAAATTAGAAGATGTTAAACAGGCACTTGAAAATATAGGATGCCATGGTTTAACAATAAAGGAAGTGAGAGGTAGAGGGAGACAACTTGGAATAACTGAAAGTTATAGAGGACATGATTACAAAGTTGATCTGCTTTCAAAGACCGAAATTGAAATTGTTACCACTGACGCAGATCTCGAGAATATAGTCCAAGCCATATTGAAAACAGCTCAAACAGGTGATATTGGAGATGGAAAAATATTTATATCCCCTGTAGAAGAAGTAATAAGGATAAGGACTGGTGAAAGAGGCGAAAAGGCAATTTAATTTTTTTTCTTTTTAATTTTTTTAAATATATTTATTTTAATTTATTTTGATTTTTTTAGATGGTAATCACATGTAAACATTTAGATATTCAAAACATTTATATAACAAAAACTTCAACTATTCTTATCGGAAGTATGTTTCCTACATCCGATCTCCAACATAAAAAAAATGAAAATAGTTTAGGTCGACGAATTAATCGGGGGAAGAACATTGAAAGGTTAATTTTATTTTCTAAAAGAAAATTTTGCTTATTATAAAAAATAAAGATTATACAAATTCAAAATATAAAACTATTACGAAAAATAGATTTAATAAATTATAAAGAGGAGGAAATAATATGGATCCAACAGCTCTTAACTCTGGTGATACAGCGTGGATGCTCACATCTACTGCATTAGTAATGCTCATGACCGTTCCTGGCGTGGCTTTATACTACGGTGGTTTAGTGAAAAAAGAAAACGTTTTAAACACCCTATTCATGTCGCTTATAGCTTTTTCTATTACAAGTGTAATATGGGTCATATATGCATATCAACTTGCATTCGGAACTGATGTTGGAGGTCTAATTGGTAATGGAGCAAATTTATTCTTTAGTGGAATAAGTTCAACTACACTTGCACCATTAGCACCAACTATACCAATAACAATTTATGCTGCTTTCGAGTTAGTTTTCGCAGCCATTACTGTAGCACTTATATCCGGTGCAGTGGTAGGTAGAATGAAATTCAAAGCCTGGCTCGCTTTCGTACCACTATGGATTACTATTGTATATGTTCCAATATCCCACTGGGTGTGGGGCGGAGGATGGTTAGCCAAACTTGGTGCTCTTGACTTTGCTGGAGGTACTGTTGTACACCTTGACTGTGGTATAGCCGCTTTAGTCCTTTGTATATATTTGGGTTCAAGAAAAGATATAAGATTATTACCACATAACTTAGGATATTCAGTAATAGGTGCAGCTTTATTATGGTTTGGTTGGTTTGGATTCAATGCAGGATCAGCACTTGCAGCTGGAGGTCTGGCATCATCCGCTTTCCTAGCAACGAACACTGCAACTGCTGCAGGTATGATATCTTGGATGATAATAGACATTATAAAAACTGGAAAACCTACTGTCCTCGGTGCAATAACGGGTGCCGTATGTGGTTTAGTGGCTATAACGCCTGCTTGTGGTTATGTTACTGTAACAGGTGCATTGATAATTGGATTTGCAACATCATTCTTCTCATATTATGCAATGACATGGTTAAAACCACGCTTTGGATATGATGATTCACTCGATGTATTTGCTGTACACGGTATTTCAGGATTATGGGGAGCACTAGCCACAGGTTTATTTGCAGCTCCTTTCATAAATTCTCTAGGAGTAGGTTTATTTTATGGTAATCCAATGCAGATGGTATGGCAATTAATCGATATTGGAACAGTTGTAGTATGGTCTGGTGGTTGGACATTAGTTCTTGCCTACGTCTTGGATAAAACCATTGGTCTCAGGGTAGAACAAGAAGAAGAAAATGAAGGGCTTGACATTACCTTACATGAAGAGTCAGGTTATAGAATTTAATAATGGGAGATGTAATATTGAAAGAAATTACTGCGATAATTCGGCCGGATAAATTAGAAGTAGTTAAAAATGCTCTGCAAGAAATTAAGTGCAATGGAGTTACAGTTACCGAAGTTAAAGGTCGAGGAAGACAATTAGGAGTAACCGAAAGCTATAGGGGGCGTGACTATAAGGTGGACCTTCTACCTAAAACGAGGCTAGAAATTATAGTAAACGACAAAGATGCAGATGATGTCATTGACACAATATTAAAAACAGCACAAACCGGAGACATTGGAGATGGAAAGATATTCATATCCCCTGTTGAAGACGTTGTAAGAATTAGAACCGGTGAAAGAGGAGAAAAAGCTGTGTAAATACCTCTTTGTAATTCTTCTCAAACTTTTTTCCATTTTTTTAGTCCGCTTGTGGGCAGTGCGATATTAATAACATTGATCTAAAACCCAAATTTTTTTTATTTTTTTAAAGTTCAATCCTTTTTTATTAATATTATCCAATATAATCATTCATAATTAATCAATCATAATTTTTTATTGATTTTTAAAGATTATCTTGATATAAACTTGAACAGATATAGCTAAAAAATATAATTTAATCAGTAAATAAAAGAAGATATAAGGTATCCCTTATTACCATCCTCTTTTTTGAAGTATTTCGTTTTCCGGTATTTGACTTATCTCAAGCCCTGGCATTGCCTTTCCAAGTTCTGTTGACACATTAGCTATAACCTGTGCGTCCTGATAATGGGTTGTTGCTTCAACTATTGCCTTAGCAACTAAAATTGGATTTTCTGATTTGAATATTCCTGATCCTACAAACACACCATCTGCACCCAATTGCATCATAAGTGCAGCATCGGCTGGTGTTGCAACACCACCAGCAGCAAAGTTCACTACTGGAAGTCTACCTAATTTCGCTGTTTCTTTTACAAGTTCAAGTGGTGCTTCTATTTCACGTGCAACGCTCCAAAGTTCTTCTTCTGTCTTATCTCGCAGTTCCCTGATAGTTCCCATGATCTTTCTCATGTGACGGACAGCTTCAACAACATTACCTGTACCTGCTTCACCCTTAGTACGGATCATTGCAGCTCCTTCATCTATCCTCCTTAAACCTTCCCCAAGGTTTCGAGCACCGCAAACAAATGGTATAGTAAACTTCTTCTTGTCCACGTGGAACTGTTCATCTGCTGGAGTTAAAACCTCACTTTCATCTATCATATCAACCCCAAGATGTTCGAGGACTTGTGCTTCAACAAAATGGCCAATACGTACCTTGGCCATAACAGGAATGCTAACAGCGTCCATAATCTCAACAACCTTAGATGGATCTGCCATCCTTGCAACCCCACCATCTGCACGAATATCAGCAGGTACTCTCTCAAGGGCCATAACAGAGACTGCACCAGATTCTTCAGCAATTCCAGCTTGCTCTGCATTCACAACATCCATAATTACTCCACCTTTAGTCATCTTAGCAAATCCTTTCTTTAAAACTTCAGTTCCATGTAACATNNATATTCGAACTTTTTATATCTCATGAAACAATTATAAAATCTTTTTACTATAATAACTAATTCGGTTTTGAATATATTAAAAATTTTGTATTTATTGATTGTAAGAAAAATCATTAAGGATGTTCCATTTGATTTTGCATAAGCAATAAATAGGCTTAAGGTTAACAAGAATTATGCATAAATTGTTGAAAGGTAGTTTCATAATATTTATAGGAACCATAATCTTCAGGATAGGTGGCTATCTGTACGTTGTTTTAACGCAGTCACTACTTGGAATACAGGGTTATGGTATGTTGAGCCTAGTTATGTCCTTTCAATGGATATTAATTTTAATTGCCGTTGCTGGACTTCCACCCGCCATTGCAAAGTATGTTTCGGAGTATCTTGCTAAAAATGATAAATTTATGGTGAAACAAGTTATTAAAACATCTTTTAAGATCATGCTCACCATGAGCCTCATATTTACTGCTGTATTCTACTTCCTGGCCACTCCCCTAGCAAATCTTTTTCATGGTGGACCAGAAGTTGCGATCTTGTTCCAAGCAGTAAGTTTTATAGCTCCTTTCAGTGTTATTTTAGGGCTGTTCAGAGGTGTTTTCCAGGGATATCAACGCATGACAGACATAATGGTTACAAGGGCTGTTGAGCAGATATTCATGATAAGCATGGCTGTTGTATTCATATTAGCAGGATTTTACGTTTTAGGAGCCGTTATAGGAACATTGATAGGTTTTGGAATTGCATCAGTCTCTGCACTTTTAATATTCAAATTTTATATATGGGACGGTTTGAAAGATGTTGAAAAACCAATAATTCCTATCAATGAATCTAAACTGGCAAAAAAACTTTTGATATTTAGTTCGCCTATAATAATCACCGGATTAGCTGAACTGACATTATTTCAAACTGGAAACTTCATTATACCATTATTTATGAACTTCTCCGCACTTGGTTACTACAATATAGCCAGTCCCATAGCAAGACTTCCTCTTATTATATCATCGTCTGTTGCTGTAGCACTTCTACCAGCTGCATCAGAAGCTTTAGCATTAAACAGTGGAAATCTAGTAAAAAGATATATTATACACTCTTACAGGTACTTATTGATAGTCCTCCTTCCACTATGTGCTGTTGTGATTATATTAGGACAGCCTATTATGCATCTCTTGTTCCCAAGAGCCCCTTTAGCCTATAGCTTTGCAGGAACTGCCCTGAGTATTCTGGTAATTGGTATGGCTTTCTTTTCAGTCTACGGAATATCAGCAAGTGTTCTCCAAGCTGCAGGAAAACCATATCCTGCTATGTTCTTCCTAGCTATAGGAACAGCTACTAATCTAATTCTAACAGTCATATTAGTACCTATGTATGGTTTAAATGGAGCTGCAATTGCAACTATGCTTGCTTCTTTTATGGTTATGGTTCTTACAACCTCAAAAACCATTCAGGTAACGGGAACTAGATTACCATACATAAATCTGCTAAAAATAACATTTTCCTCATTTATATTGGGATTGTGTCTCTTATTAGTGCCTAAAACTATTCTAGGGCTTTTATTATCATTTTTAATAATGCCAATAGTATATATATTTTTACTTGGGTTTGCCCATGCACTTGAGATGAGAGATTTGATAATCCTGAATAAGTTAGGGTATCGTCTTGGGCCCCTATCAAATCCCATTGTAAGGTTTACTGGATTTTTAGAGAGATTTATTAAAAAACCTGATTAATAATTGATTAATAATTCATATATTAGTTGGAAAAACTTATTTTCCATAAATATCACACATGGATTATTACCTCAATTAAAAAAATCAAAGATAATGAATTATAATTATAAAAAAAGGGTTTATATGTTTTCAATTAATCTAAAATCTTATCAATCTCGTCGACAGCTTCTGGATTTGCAAGTGTACTTATATCACCGACAGGTTCACCTTTAACTTTAGCTTTAATAACTCTTCTCATAATTTTACCTGAACGGGTTTTTGGAAGATCTGAAACCTTATTAATACAGGCAGGTGTTGCAATTGGACCTATTTCATTTCTTACATGATTTCTAAGTTGTGATTCAAGGTTTTCATCTGATTTGTAGTTTTCTTTAAGAATTATAAATGCACATATCTCTTCACCCTTTATTTCATCAGGTTTTCCAACTACAGCTGCCTCGGCAACACCAGGATAACTTACAAGAGCAGATTCCACTTCTGCTGTGCTTATTCTGTGTCCTGCAACATTCAAAACATCATCTTCCCTTCCCTGAATCCAGAAGTAACCATCTTCATCCTTTCTTGCAACATCTCCACTAAGGTACATGTTCTCAAAACTGCTCCAGTAAGCCTCAATATACCTATCTGGGTCTTTATATAGGGTTCTGAACATTGATGGCCAAGTTGATTTGATAACCAGATGTCCACCGTGACCCACTAATGATTTACCTTTATCATCCACAACATCAGCCCTGACAGTTGGGAATGGTTTGACTGCTGAACCTGGTTTGAGTTTGGAAATGGGTAGGGGGGTTATTAAGTGCATTCCTGTTTCAGTCTGCCACCAAGTATCCATAATAGGACATTCTCCTCTGCCTATAATTTTATGGTACCATATCCAAGCTTCAGGGTTAATGGGTTCACCTACACTCCCTAAAAGACGAATTGAATTGAGATCATATTTTTCAGGCCATTTTTCACCAAATTTCATGAACATCCTTACAGTAGTTGGTGCCGTATAAAATACCGACACTCCATATTTCTCAATCATACTCCATATTCTTCCAGGATCAGGAAAGTCTGGTGTTCCCTCGTAAATTAAAGATGTCACACCCATAAGAAGCGGTGCATAAACAATATAACTGTGGCCTGTGATCCAACCAATATCTGCTGCACACCACCATACATCATCATCTTTAATATCGAAAACAAATTTTAAGGTAGTATAAACTCCAACACCATAACCACCGTGGACATGAACTACTCCTTTAGGTTTTCCAGTTGTTCCTGATGTGTATAAAATAAATAATGGGTCTTCAGAGTCCATTTCCTCAGTTAAACATTCAGTATCCATATCCTCCATAATTTCGTGCCACCAGACATCTCGGGGACCTTCCATATTTACCGGGATTTTAGAATGATTAACAACCACTAAATTTTTGACTGATGGTGTTTTATCCATTATTTTATCTACATTTTCCTTAAGTTTTAATTCTTTGCCCCTTCTAGTAAAACCATCAGCTGTGATTGCAACCTTTGATCCTGAATCGTTTATTCTATCTTGAAAAGCTTTCGCCCAAAATCCAGAAAAGACAACAGAGTGGATTGCACCTATCTTTGCGCATGCTAACATTGCTATTGGAAGTTCAGGTATCATGGGAAGGTATATGCTAACAGTATCTCCCTTTCCCACCCCTAGACTTTTTAGAGCATTTGCAAATTTGTTAACCTCAATGAATAACTCCTGATAACTTAAACTACGGGTCTCGCCTGACTCTCCCTCCCATATATAGGCAGTTTTATCTTTATTAGGCCCTTTAATGTGCCTATCCAGTGCGTTGTGTATAATATTAAACTTTCCATCTAAAAACCATTCAGCATGGGGAGGATTCCAAGTAAAGGTTTTTTTATAGGGTTTAAACCATTCAAGTTCCCCTGCGAGATCATCCCAGAACCATTCCGGATTTTCTGCTGCCCTTTCTAATAATTCATTGTAATCTGAAATATCATGCTTTTCCATCCATTTTTTGATATTTGTTTCCTCAACTAAAATTTTTGAAGGCTCAAAAATCCTTTTTTCTTTGAGTAAAGAATCTAAATCCCGTGACATTATATATCCCCTCTCAAATATTTTAATACCCATTAATGTATTCTAGAAATTATTTAAAAGAATTTATGATGGATTTTAAGGTACCTTAAACATTTTATGTTCCATTATAACTTACAATTAGATTTTCCATATTTATTATCTAATTTAAAACATTAATATTTTATTGATTAATTTACACCCCCAAGATTTATAAAATGTAAAAACAATATACAAGAATTAATGGAATCCCATACGCTACGATGTGCAGATGCACTTGTTAAAATTTTAGAACTAAAGAATGTGAAATTCATTTTCGGACATCCCGGAGAACAGATACTACCATTCTACGATGCAATGCGCAAATCCAAAATAAAACATGTATTAATGAGGCATGAACAAGGTGCTGCTCATGCAGCAGATGGATATTCAAGGGCATCAGCCGGTGTTGGTGTTTGCGTAGCAACCGGTGGTCCTGGAGCTATGAATCTTGTCATGGGCGTTGCAACAGCCTATAAAGATTCGGTTCCAATTATTGTTATAACTGGTGATGTTCCAACCGATATAAAAGGTAGAAATGAGTTTCAGGACATTGATATTTGTGCAGTATTTAGACCCATCACTCTCGAAACCTTTGATATTAAAACTCCAGAAGATGGTATTTTAGCATTGAAAGAAGCGTTTGAAACCATTAAATATCACAAAAAAGGCCCTATACATCTTAATTTTCCAAAAAATGTGCTTGAGAGCTACGTTGATGAATCTATATTTGATTCTATGACTGAAGGAAAGTGTCGTCAGAAAATCGATAATGATAGTATAAATAATGTCAAAAAAATGCTGGAAGATTCGAAAAATCCTCTTATTCTTGCTGGTGCAGGAGCTGTGTGGTCACATGCTTCTGATATTCTATTGAAATTTGCAAGTGAACAGGGAATCCCTGTAGCAACCACCTACCATGCCCGGGGTGTTATATCTGAAGAAAATCCTTTAGCTATTGGAATGATTGGATTACGTGGTACAGATGCTGCAAATTATGCAGGAAAACATTGTGACCTACTTTTAGGTTTGGGATGTAGATTTTCTGAGAGAACTGTAATCGGGATTGGAAACTGTAAAATAGTTCATGTTAATCTTGATGAAGGAGTTTTAGAAGGTGATATTAAAATCCAAGGTGATATAAAAGAATTTCTGGAGATGATAATGGATATTAAGCTTAATCCTAATGAAAAATGGCTATCAAGTGTTCAAGAACATTCCAGTCATTTTCACGTTGATACTGATTACTCTGAAATCCCTATCATACCACAAAGGGCCATTAAGGAAATATTGGATGCTTCAAGAGATTCTGTGATTGTAAATGATGCCGGAACACATACTACATGGGTCACTCTTTTGATATGCGCTAAAACTCCATCTTCACTCCTTTTTTCGGGAGGTTTCGGTCCGATGGGATACGGTATTCCCGGAGCAATAGGTGCAGCCCTTGCAAATCCTGATAAGAGCGTTGTTGCAGTAGTTGGTGATGGAGACTTTCAGATGACTTCACAAGAACTTGCAACAATTAATGAACTTGATCTGCCAATATTAATCTGTATTATTAATAACAGTTCCCTCAGAATAATAAAACAGTGGCAGGAAATATATTATGGGAAATGTTACCAAATTGAACTTGAAAATCCAGACTTTATAAAACTTGCAGATGCATATCATATAAATGCCATGAAAGTAGATTCACCAGGAGAAGTTTCAAGTTCAGTACAGATAGCTTTAAGTTCAAAAAAACCATACCTCATTGAGATTGTAGTTGATAAAAGAGAAGAAATACCACTTCCAGAGGTTTTAAAATGAAAGTTTTAATGATAAACCCACCGTACAGTTCGTCTAAATATAAATTCATTGGCCTTGTGGCCCCCCCGTTAGGTATAGCCTATATTGCTGCCATGCTTGAAAGAAATGGTGTTACAGTAAAGATATTAGATTCCCCTGCACTCGACATTGGCCATGAAACAGTGAAAAAAGAGATTCAATCTTATTCCCCAGATATCGTTGCAGTGACATCTGTAACCCCTACTATTGAAAGCGCTCTTAAAACAGCTCAAATTTCGAAAGAAGCTTGCCCAAATGTTATTACTGTTCTTGGCGGCTATCATCCTACTTTCACTTACGAAGAGGTCTTAAAAAATGACTTTGTTGATATCGTTGTTTGTGGTGAAGGGGAACAGACCATGGTAGAAATGGTGGATGCACTAGAAAATGGTAAGGATTTAAGGGACGTTAATGGAATAGTTACAAAAAACTTTAAAACACCCCCTAGGGAAATAATAGAAGATCTAGACAGTATTCCGTTTCCTGCAAGGCATTTACTTCCTATGGATGAATATAAAATTCTTAATATGAAACTTACAACAGGTACAATCGTATCTGGGAGAGGATGTCCGTATAAATGTTCTTTTTGCGCATCATCTGCAATGCATGGTCAAAAACTCAGATTAAGATCCGCTGAAAATGTTGTTGATGAAATGGAACATCTTGTCAACGATCATAATATTGAAATGGTAGCATTCATGGACGATACATTTACTCTTAACAAAAACAGAGTGTATGAGATATGTGAAACAATTAAAGATAGGGGACTCGATAACTACTGGGGGTGCACAGCCCGTGTTGATACAATATCTGAAGAACTTCTAAAGACCATGAAGGATTCAGGGTGCATAACCATGTTTTTGGGAGTTGAATCTGCTGATCAACAATTTTTAAACGAAGTTAATAAGAAGATCAACATAAATCGGATCAAAAAAACCTTCGAACTTACAAAAAAATATGATATGAGGACCATTGCATCAGTAGTGCTTGGAATGCCTGGTGATACAAAGAGAAGCATATTAAGTACTATTAAATTCGTTAAAACTCTTGAACCATCCTATGCTGTTTTTTCATTAGCCACACCTTATCCTGGAACAGATTTTTATCTCAAAGCCGCCAGCGAAAACCTAATAAAAATTAATGATTGGTCTAAATATACACTCTTGAGTCCCGTGCTTGAAACAGTTGATTGTTCATTAGAAGAACTTAAAAAACTTCAAAAAAAAGCTTTTAAGGAATTCTATTTGAGACCTAGCTACATAGCCAGACGAACTTGGACAGACGGGCCAATAATCCTTAAAACTGTTGCATCCATTGTTAAGGGCGTGTAAACAATGATTTTGATTTAAAGTCAGATACTACAAAGAATTTGTTAACTTTTTTTTAATTATTAATCCAATTTCAAAATATATTAAAAAAATGAGATTATACAAAAAAGGGAAGAAAAGAATTTAAAAGAATTCAAGAATATTATTTCCAGGCATATAAGTTTCCTGTACCGCAGCAACTCCAGATCCTAATTCCACTTCATAACCATATTCTTTTAGAGTCATTTCAAGTGTAGCTATGGTAGAAATTATCTCCCTGTGGGTGATATTTCCCATATGACCTATTCTGAAAACATTACCTTTTAAATGGTCTTGGCCTCCTGCCAGTTCTATCCTATATTTATTGCGCATAGTACCCCTGAGGTTTTTATCTGTCATTCCTTCAGGGATTTTAACCGCTGTAACAGTAGTGGATGAAACCTCTTCTTTGGCAAAGAGCTCCAAACCCATGGCTTCAACACCATTAATAGTGGCTTTCGCAGCTTGTTCATGTCTTTTTATCCTTGCTTCAAGACCTTCTTCCATTATTATACTTAATGCCTCGTTCATAGCATACATGAGTGATACAGATGGAGTGTAAGGTGTTTCTGGAACATTTTTATCCCCACTTTTCCTGTAACTCTTCATATCAAGATAATAGGTTTTGGATTTAGTTTTATCAACCACTTCCCAAGCATCATCATTTAAAGTAATTGCAGCCATTCCGGGAGGTGCAGCAAGACATTTTTGAGAGCCAGTTACACATATATCAATACCATAATTATCTACCTGAACATCAGCTCCTCCTAAAGAAGATACTGTGTCGACAACATAAAGTGCATCAAAATCTTTCAGGATTTTACCAACCTCTTCTATTGGGTTTGCAACACCTGTAGAGGTTTCATTATGAACCATTGTAACGGCTTTAATATCTTCCTCTTCTTCAAGTATGTAACGAACATCCTCAGGATTAGCAGCGTGACCCCATTCTACTTCGAGTTCTACAGGAATTCCCTGGTGTGTTTCAGTTATCCTCATAAACCTCTCACCGAACTTTCCACCAACTATATTAAGAACTCTATCGCCTTTCTCAATCACATTTCCTATTGCTGCCTCCATTGCAGCTGTACCGGAACCTGTAATTAAGTAGGACTGGTTTTCTGTCTGGAATACCTCCGACATCATATCGTTGGTGTCGTTTAGGATCTCTCCAAAAACTGCACTTCTGTGATTCACTATGCTTTTTGACATGGCTTTTAAGACTCTTGGGGAAACCCTTGTAGGTCCTGGTATCATTAGCAACGTCTCATACATCTAAAAAAACCTCCGATTTTGTAGCTAGAAAACTTTATTTATATTTGATTTAACAACTCATCTATATGAATCTTGATGTATGGTTTTCATGGTATAAAGAGATATTGGAAGAATTCGGCTTCGATAGGGAAATGGATGAGAAGTCTGCAGAAATGCTTAAAAAACTCCTTGAAGATAAAAATAGTCTTTCACCCGAGGATATATCAATAAAATCCGACACAATTATCTTTGGAGCAGGACCATCACTCAAAAGAAATATAAAAGAACTTAAAGAAGTGGGAATGAACTATTTCACCCTCATATGTGCAGATGGTGCAGTAACAGCTCTTTTAGAAGAAAAAGTAATTCCAGATATAGTTGTTACGGATCTGGATGGTAAAATAGAGGATATTATTGATTCCAATAGAAATGGAGCCATAATGGTTGTGCATGCGCATGGAAACAATATGGATAATATTCAAAGATATGTTCCAATACTTGAAAATGTTTTAGGGTCTACACAAAGCATTCCCCTTGAAAATGTGTACAATTTTGGAGGGTTCACAGATGGTGACAGATGTCTGTTCCTTGCTGTGAAACTAGGAGCCAAAAATATATTCTTGGCAGGTATGGACTTTGGAAAAATTATAACACGTTATTCAAGACCTAATATCAACGAAGAAATAGGCCAAGCTGACTTAATAAAAGAAAAAAAGCTTGAATATGCAAAAAAACTTGTTGAATGGGCAGCAAAAAATGAAGATATCAAAATTTTCAATCTGTCCAATGGAGAAAAGGTTTGTGGTGTTCCGGATATCACAGTAGATGAAATTTCCTTTACTACTAAATAATTTATTTAAGTTTCGAAACTATAAAGATTTTTTTTGTTTTTACCAATATTTTTATAATCAAAGCCACCAGATAAGAAAACATGAGTATCGATGATATACTGCTCTTTGATGAGACAATATTCAAGAATATAGATGCTTTTAATCCGGATTATGTACCTGAAAACTATCTTCACAGAGAATCTCAGATGGAAGCACTTGCAATATGTTTACGGCCAGCTCTTAGAGGAGGAAATCCTATCAACACAGTGGTTCTAGGCTCTCCTGCCACTGGGAAGACAACTGCTATAAACAAGATCTTCAATATAGTCGAGGGAAACTCTGATAAAGTTGTATGTGTCTATGTAAACTGCCAGCTCCATACTACCCGTTTCAATATATTTTCGCAAATATACAACAAAATATTTGGACATATGCCCCCTGAAACAGGTGTACCCTTTTCACGAATTTATGGGAGCATAATGAAACATCTACAGAATGAAAAAAAATCTATGGTAGTTGCTCTCGATGATGTTAGCTACCTCTTCCACAGTAAAAATGCTAACAAAATATTTTATGATATTTTAAGGGCTCATGAAGAATATAATGGGGTTAGAACAGGCATATTTGCAATCTTATCTGATATAGAATTTCGTTACATGCTTGACAAGAATGTTAACTCAGTTTTCATACCCCAGGAAATAATATTCGAACCATATACAACCCAAGAGATGTTTGACATACTAAAAGACAGAATAAAAGCAGGATTCTATCCCGATGTGATATCAGACAGTTTATTGGATCAAATTGCTGAACATGCATCTTCTGCAGGAGATCTAAGGATGGGAATAGATCTACTCAGGGTCAGTGGAAACTTTGCAGAGGCAGATGCATCAAAAACAATAGAAAAAAACCATTTAATGGAAGCACTACAAAATACCGGTTCTGAGAGTCTTAAAAGTACACTTAAAACCATTTCTACAGATGAAAAAATTCTTCTAAAGGTTATAACAGAATTCAACACCGATGATTTGATTGCTGGAGATCTTTACAAGAGTTTCATGAAAAAAACTTCGACCAGTTATGCTTCTTTCGACAGATCACTGAACAAACTGGAATTTTTAAGACTTATTGACACTAAATTTACTGGTAAAGGTGTTAAAGGAAATTCAAGAATAGTCGTTCTGAGATTCAACACAGAAGAAATATTGCAGTGTCTGGAAATGATTTAATAAGATATAAAAAACGAAAATAGGGATACTTAAATGTTCACAGGAATATTAGAACTGGGATAAGCAGCTACACACATTATACTTGCTACAAA
>PMMV01000056.1 GCA_003162115.1 Methanobacterium sp. | reverse complement strand
TCAGAATTCAGCGAATGGTTCCACAATATCCTTGAAGAAGCGGAGATAATCGATACCAGATACCCAGTAAAGGGAATGCATGTATGGCTTCCCCAGGGATTTAAAATAAGAAAACACACCATTAACATATTGAAAGAAATATTAGACAAGGATCATGAAGAGGTACTATTCCCACTTTTAATACCTGAGGATGAACTTGCAAAGGAAGCAATACATGTTAAAGGATTTGAAGAGGAAGTTTACTGGGTAACACATGGTGGACTAACAAAACTTAATAAAAAGCTTGCATTAAGACCAACAAGTGAAACTGCAATGTATCCAATGTTTTCACTTTGGGTTAGAAATCACAGCGATCTCCCAATGAAATATTACCAGGTTGTGAATACTTTCAGGTACGAAACCAAACATACACGACCATTAATAAGGGTAAGGGAGATAACAACCTTTAAAGAAGCACATACTGTTCATTCAACAGCTGAAGAAACTGAACAACAGGTTAGGGATGCTATTAAAATCTACAAAAAATTTTTTGATATGCTGGGAATACCATACGTGGTAAGCAGACGTCCTGAGTGGGACAAATTTCCTGGTGCACTGTACACAGTTGCATTTGACACCATTATGCCTGACGGTAAGACACTGCAGATAGCTACAGTACACAACCTTGGACAGACCTTCGCTAAGACCTTTGATATAACCTACGAGACCGCCTCAGGAGAACATGAATATGTATACCAGACCTGTTATGGATTATCCGACAGAGTAATTGCATCTGTAATTGGTATTCATGGTGACAAATCAGGACTTTGCATGCCACCAGATATTGCTCCTTATCAAGTTGTAATTGTTCCGATAATCTTCAAAAAAAGTGGTGAAGAGGTAATTGAATTCTGCAGTAATCTGGANNGAGGTGGGACCTAGGGATCTTAAAAACAAGAAAGTTGTAACCTACAGAAGAGATACTCTGGAAAAGGAAATCATAGATTACAACCCTTTAGGAATTTCTGAAACAATATACGAGACACTTAGAGATATAAGTCTCAACATGAAAGATAAGGCGTGGAAAACATTTGAAAAAAGTATTAGAAGTGTAGACTCCATTGAGGAAGCAACTAATGAAATGTCCAAAGCCGGTGGAATAATAACTTTCAACTGGTGTGGTGTTCAGAACTGCGGAAAGGACATAGAAGAAAAGGTACGGGTTGATATTTTAGGTGTTCAAGAATCTGATAATGAAAATTTGACGTGTATCAACTGTGATAAACCTGCAAAACACATGACACTGATTGCTAAAACTTATTAGGAGGTAATTTAATGAATATAAGACTGGTGTTTTTAATATTTGTAATAGTTATCTTTGCAGCAGGTACAGGATTTCTAAGTTACTCCCAGTCAGCTGGAATACCTCTAACACAAGCATATGCAAATGGAAATGTGGTTATAACTCAAAATACTACTGCAGGAACTATTCCTCATAAAGTTAATATTAGTAACAATGGAAAAGATCCTGTAAAGGTTCAGGTTGGAGATGTTCTCACATCTAATTCTTCCCAGGACCTTGTAATCGCTGAAAACAAAACATTGAAGATAAATTCGACAGAAGTGTTATCTGCCTATTGTATTGAACCATCCCAAAGAGCTGTACCCGGTGTGAATTTAAAGGTTAATGGAACTTCTTCAAATGCAGTTAAACAAGTAATTGAAGGTTCAAATCTCAATGATCTCGCAAATGCAACCAATGCTCAGGTTCAAATATATATACTCACTTCTGGTGTAAATTTCAATATATACAGTGGAGAACCGGTTGCAGTGGTTCAAAATCAGAATATTAACTACACCAAATTAAGACAGATAATTTCAGATGCAAAAACGGCCCTATCAGCAAGATTTGGTGTTGCTGTTGATAATATCCAAAATATAAACCAAAATACTACATCTAATTCCAGTAACATTGCAAATGAATTTTTAAACTGGGTAAAAACAAACACAGGAGTTTAAAAAACAAAAGAAAATCGATTGAAAGAATTTAAAATTAAAAAAATGAGTATTAAAATAGATTTCCATGCCGAATTAATAATCCAATTATAATTAATTTATTTTTAAAAGGATAGACCATGAAGAAAACAATTGCAATTATCCCTGTATCTAGATTTGCACATGCCAAGACAAGACTTTCACCCACTTTAACACCATTAGAAAGAGAAAATCTATTAAAATCGATGTTAATAGATGTTATAGGGGTTTTAAAGCAAAAAGTGAGTGACGTGGTTGTAATAAGTTCTGATGAAGATGTTCTTGAATTTGTTGGTAATATCGGTGTGGTTACACTAAAAGAAAAGGGCACCACGGATCTTAACGGTGCTTTGATGCAGGCTGTTAAGTGGTGTTCTAAACTCGTTGATCAGGTTCTTATAGTGCCTTCAGATGTTCCACTCATGAAAGTAGAACACGTTGACAAAATAATTAAAATGGGTGAAACTGCAGATCTGGTAATAGCACCTGCCAAGGGAGGAGGTACCAACGCCCTTCTATGCCCAGTAAATAATATAAAAATGAAATTTGGTGAATGCAGTTTTTTTGAACATCTTAAGGAAGCAGAATCTCATAACTGGCCCTATGCTGTATTCGATTCATTTTACATGTCACTAGATGTTAACACAGCAGAAGATCTTGGAGAAATTATGCTCCATGGAACTGATACTGAAACCAGGAATTTTTTAAAATTATCCGGACTGGAAGTCTTGGCCAACCATGGTAGAGAGAGACTACAAATTAGAAGGAGCACAGAGAAATGATGGCCATGACCATTGCAGGTTATGATCCTTCTGGCGGTGCTGGTATTTTAAATGATATCAAAACATTTCATGCACTTGGAGTTTATGGCACAGCAGTAATAACTGTTCTTACTGCTCAGAATTCTAAAAGAGTAGCAGACATTAAACAAGTTCCAACAGATTTTATTGAAAAACAGATAGAAACAG
>PMMV01000003.1:2615-2855 GCA_003162115.1 Methanobacterium sp. | reverse complement strand
TTTATTATTTAATTTTACATCAGCCTCGGCCACAATAGCCATGTTATCCCTTTTAACATAACGATAAAAATTTTCTATTTTTCTATTACTTTTTAATACTAAGTCGATTAATATTGGTCTCCGTGTCCCATAAAAAGGTAAGGCATATTCATAATTCCCCTTTCCAATGATATCATCTGCTTTAAATCCTGTCATTTCTTCAATGGCCTGATTCCAAGCAATTACTTTCCCATCAACATC
>PMMV01000003.1:0-2539 GCA_003162115.1 Methanobacterium sp. | reverse complement strand
TGAATAAAATAGTCTGAAAAGTCTGTTCCAATTAGCTGATCACGGGAATAACCGGTTACTAGTTCAACAGCTTTATTTACATCCTTTAACTTACCATCAAGACCAATAGTAACCAGTGGATCTATNNTTTTTATTTTCTCATCCTTTTCACTCATCAACTCATCCCAAATTGAAAAAAACAATATTATACTTATCAAAATATTTATTTAAATTATTTATTTCTTATATTATATAAATCACCACTATATAGGATGATTTTCACGGGTTAAATGAGAATTTTGATTTAATATAGTACTATTACATTTATTATGAACTTTTAAACTTGGAAAAGGATTGAGCCAATTTTGTTAGGATAATACAAAACATTAGGTCAAAAAAAATCAGAAACTAAAATATTGTTTATAATGTTATTTAGCTTTTCTTACTAAAAAAAAGGGTGAAATACACCAAAGAACTCCATTCAGGACTTATGAATGTTAAACCAATTGCTATTAAGGCTATTAAAGGAAGTGCTAGATTTATATTTTTCCCGGAATTTTAAAAGCTCGGGGTATGAGGCCTATATCTTAAATATTACTATGATTTGAATTTTTATGATATATGTGAGAAAACTATAAATGATATAAAATTTAACTATGAAACAGTGTTATGTTATGCACATTTCAAAAGTTAATAAGGAAAAAAATTTGCGGGTGTAAGTTATGGAATCTGATTTAATATCAAAAAAAGAGCTGTTAGAGTTGACAGGAATATCCTATGGTCAACTGTACCGCTGGAAAAGGAAACATCTCATACCTGAAGATTGGTTTATTCGAAAATCCACATTCACAGGCCAGGAAACCTTTTTCCCGAAGGAAAGAATACTCGATAGAATTGAAAAGATCAAAAACATGAAAGGAGATATAACACTAGATGATCTCGCTCAGATGTTATCTCCAAACCTGATGGAACTATTGTTAACAAGAGAAAAATTAATCGAACATAAAATAATTTCAAAGACAACCATTGATTTTTATACCAGTGAAAAGGGCGAAGTACATGAATTTCCCTTCGAGAAAATATTGTATCTAGATGTGTTGGATAAAATGTTTGAATCAGGAAAAATGAATTTTGAAGAAGGTAAAATAGTATTAAATCTATTAGAAGAAAAATATCCTAAATACAAAGGGAAGAATTGTGAATTATTATTCTTACGTAAGTTAGGGGTTTCTACTTGTTGTTTGATATCAAAACCAGGAGAAATTTATTTTGAAAATGGTATAAAAACCATTGAAAGTCTAAATATGTCAGATCTAATAGAAGAATTAAAAATTAAAATAGCTTAANNATAATCGTGTAGACCTAAAAATTTATGGACAGGGAAGCTCATCAGGTGGTAAATACAAAACCGTAAGCATAATGGGAGAAGGAGAAGTGGATGGAGACATAAATTGTGCCAATATAAAAATTTATGGAGAAGGAAAATTGGTTGGCAATTTAAAAACAGAAAAAACCGTAAATATAAAGGGCCATACCANNCATCAAAGGTAATTTAGAAGCAGAAAAGATCAAGCTTCAAGGAGAAATTGATGTCGATGGTGAGGTATTGGTAGATGAAGCTACACTCACAGGCACCATCAGTACCAATGGAGATTGTAATGCTGAAATTTTTACATTGGAAGGCGGGTTTACAATTAAGGGCCTATTAAATGCTGACATACTAAAAATAAATCTATACTGGCCATGTNNCAAGAAATTGGAGGATCAAAAATAACAATTAAAAGAGATGGAAAATTAAGCTTTTTAGGCCTCAAAAATATGATCATGCCTGGTGGACACAACGAACTTAAAGTAGATATTATTGAAGGAGATGATGTTTATCTTGAAAATACTATTGCGAAGATTGTACGAGGAGATAACATTAACTTAGGACCAGGTTGTAAAATTGAATTGGTAGAATACAAAAACAATTTCAAACAGGATAAAGCAGCCGAAGTAGGAACTAAACAAACCATATAAATATCTTAACCGAGAATTATGGGCTTAAGAATANNAATAGGGGGATCTTTTATGACAGAAAATACAGAATCAAACACAACAAAGAGTTACAAGGGAATGGCAATGGAAGGTCCTATAGCCAGATGGTATGCTAAAAATACCAAGGGTAACATTGAACAATACAAAAACTGGGCAAAAATCATAGATGAAAATGTAGAAGAAAGAAGTAATGTACTTGAAGTTGCCCCCGGGCCAGGATACTTGTCCATAGAGCTTGCAAAACTTGGTGATTACAATGTTACCGGGTTAGATATCAGTAAAACATTTGTTGAAATAGCACAGGACAATGCATACCAAGCGGGTGTAAATGTTAAATTCAGACATGGAGATGCCTCAAATATGCCCTTTGATANNATTAATCATAGATTTGAGAAAAGATGCTTCCAGAGATTCAATTAAGGATCATGTAGAAGATATGGGATTGAATTGGATCAACACTATCTTTACGAAGTTGTCCTTCAGGTTCATGCTATTGAGAAATGCTTACACTGTAGATGAGATC
>PMMV01000087.1 GCA_003162115.1 Methanobacterium sp. | reverse complement strand
TTAATGGAAATGGTAATAAGGGCGTACGACCCATGTCTATCCTGCGCAACTCACAGTATCGACACAAATATGAAACTCGCAACAGTTGAAGTATATGACAGTGAGGGACACCTCATAAACAAGGTCTAACCCGCAAGGTGAAAAAATGATAGTAGTCAACAAGGAAGACTGCATCAGATGCGGCGCATGCCAGGGTGCATGTCCTACAGCAGCCATAGAAGTGTCACCAGAAGATGTGATCTACTGTGATGTATGTGGAGGCGCACCCAAATGTGTGGAAATATGCCCAAAAGGTGCATTGAAAACAGAAGAACTTTCAATTGATGAGAGCGGTGTTACACAAGCTCGAGTAATCTACAACCCAGCACTCTGTGATGAATGCGGAGACTGTGTGGAAATTTGTCCGCCACAGGTACTGAAACTTGATGAAGGTAAGATGAGCAAAGTACCACTTGAAGGATACTGTGTAATGTGTCANNGGCTGTGGTATGTGCGTGGATGAATGTCCAGTAGATGCCATAACCCTCGAAGAGGTTGGAGGAAGTATTGTCATTGATGAAGACACATGTATTAAATGTGGAGTCTGTTCACAGACCTGCCCATGGAATGCTGTGTATATATCAGGCAAAAAACCAGAGAAACGTACTAAAGAGATGTTAGAATTTAATGTGGACGAAGACATCTGTATTGGATGTAACGTCTGTGTTGAAGCATGTCCTGGAGACTTCATTATATCTAAAGCATCAACATTATCGGTTGAGCTACCAGATGTCTGTACAGCGTGCGGACTATGCGAACAGCTGTGCCCAGTTGATGCAATAGAACTTGAAGTAGAATTAGGACCAGCAAAACCAGCATCTGAAGANNCATCATTTGCAATGTGTACACGTTGCGGTGCATGTACAACTGCCTGTCCTGAGGGAGCCCTGACCATTTCAGAGATCGACAAAGTAGTTGACGGCAAAGTAGTTAAACGAAACAGGATCTCATTCAGCCCTGATAAATGCACGGAATGCGGTGATTGTATTGATGTATGTCCATACAGTATGCTGAAATTAACCGGAGATAAAGTGCCTCTTAAAGGGTATTGTATACTCTGTGATCAGTGCATAGAACCGTGTCCTAAGGACGCACTCTCAATGAGATAAGTTTTTTATAGGTGGATTTCATCCACCATACTTCATTTTTTTTTTGAATTATAATTAATAAGAATTTTTTTCTTCAGAGTATATAAAAAAAGTAATTATTTTAGATCAATAAATATTGAATGTTTTTCAAGATCTATTTCTACAATAACTCCTTCTATATCTAATTCTGTGTTTAAAATATCAATTAAATGTATTTTTTTACCGTCAATTTTTATGTTAATAACATCTTCCATGATTTTAGTTCCATCTATTCCATAGACACTGGATTCACACATTTTATCACCTTTGTCTTTTAATTAACATTTATAGCAATGATCTATTATAAAAAAATATTTTATCTTATGAAGTTCAACTATAGACATATTTTCCTTGAGATTCAAAAACTTCAGCCTCCTCCATCACTATCTTACCCCTTAGAATGGTCATTATTGGAATTCCTTTAACCTTTTCACCCTTAAATGGAGAATAATGGGCCTTTGAATAGAAATTATCAGGATTTATAATGGTTTCACGTTTCATGTCCACAACCACAAAGTCTGCATCCATGCCCTCCGTTATATATCCCTTATTTTTAATGTTGAATATTTCTGCAGGATTTTCACATAAAAGTCTTTTAACATCTGCAAAAGATATTTTTCCCCTATTCACTTGGGTCAATATTAGTGGTAATGCTGTTTCAAGGCCCGGAATTCCTGGAGGTGCATTCCAAATATTTTCTTCCTTTTCTGCAATTGAATGGGGTGCGTGGTCAGTTCCAATAGTATCTGCCTTATAAATGTCTATCAACTTAATTTTATCTGATCTGCTTCTTAGAGGTGGGTTGGTTTTCGCAAAATTTCCATATCTATCAAGGTAACTTGAATCTAAAAACATATGGTGTGGTGTTATTTCTGATGTTATATTACACCCATCTACTTTAGCTCTTTTTATCTGATTCAAGGATTTTTTGGTGCTAGCATGGCAAATATGTATCTTTAAATCATATTCATTGGCCATCAAAATGGCTTTGGATATTGCTACTTCTTCAGCCAGGGGAGGTCTTGCATTGGCATAAATTATAGGGTTTAAATTTTCTTCGGACATCTCCATCTGGGTATATCTGTTTACAATTTCTTTATCCTCTGCATGTAAAGAAACAATTGGTTTAGAACCGTTAATTCCCGGCAAATTTGATATTTCATCGAATAAATTCATTAAATGATCATCATCAAGGAGGTCCATAAAGATTTTATATGAAGATGGTTTTAATTTTGCAAGTTCCCTTATTTCCTTCGGCTCGTCCGCGCCTGCATGTAATCCAAAGTCTACAAGACTTTTACGTTCTGCTATCTTAATTTTGTCTCTGAATGCTCTGACGGTATTGGTTGGTGGTTTAGTATTTGGCATATCGATTACAGTTGTAAAACCTCCTGCTGCAGCAGCTTTAGTTCCAGTTCTGAAATCTTCTTTATAAGTGAATCCGGGATCCCTCATGTGTACATGGGCATCGATTAATCCGGGTAGGAGTATTTTCCCATCTATATCGATAGTTTTTTCTGCAGCAATAGGACTACTTTTTATGGAGACAATTTTACCATTATTCACTCCAACATAACGTGTCATATTTTCAGGGACAATTTTACAGTTTGAAAGGCAGATATCTAGCATTTTTACACCGCATAATCTTATCTTCCATATGATATTTTTATCTTTTGATTAAAGAACTATTATTAGATCATACATCCATAGAATTATTATAATAAATTGAATGGAGTTCTAAATTTGGATAGACAAACTTTGATCAGGAAAATCCTTGATAGAGATAGAAAGATTTTAAAGAAGGATTTCAATACAGAACCCATTTACGGTGCAGTTGATAGCGATGTTAAGATAATTGCTGACTTTACAGAGTATTCTCCACTTCATCTTGGCCATAAATACTGTATGCAAGAGGCCAAGGCTAAGGTTCCAGATGGGATTTTTGTTGCGGTTGTACCCGGACCTTTAGAGAGAAGTGGAAGGGGTCTTCCATACATCATGACGCGTGAGGCTCGTGCAGAAACAGCTGTAGCAGTAGGGGCAGATATTGTAATTGAAGGACCCCCTATGGGTGTAATGGGTTCGGGTCAGTATTCACTTTGTCTTGCAAAGACTTTTATGGCTTTGGATGCAGATTACATTCCTCGTGGTTACAGGCCGTTTCCAGGATTTGATATAATACTCGAGAGGATACGAGCTGGGATAGGAGTTTCACCTAAACCATACAAAATTATTGATATGGAAACAAGGGAAGTTCTTCTTAATGGAAAACTCGATGAAGACAATTACGTAATAGTTTCTCTTTCAAAGTCGATGAAAAAAATTGGATTCGATTTCGAGGGGAAATTCATTTTTGTGAAGCGTCTTGAAGGTGTTAGTGGCACTAAAATAAGAGAGTCAATTATTTCAGGGGATATTAGAACTACCAGTGATATGCTTCCTCATGAAACAATAGATATCCTTGAAAGGGAAATTAATAGTGGACATGCACCACTCCACAATTTAAGGGACGTTAATGGAATACTTGAAAGAGTAAATAATACTGGCATTAAGGACTTAAAATCCCTTGCATTGATTGATGATAATACAGCGGAGGCTTTAATAAAGAACAGACCATTTAATACTCTTTTAGGTATTGAAAAATCTATTAGTCAAGGTTTTAGCAGACACTTCAAAAACAGGGTCATTTCATCACTTGAGGCGGGTATTTTTAAGGAGGGTTTACATAAGTATATAGACAGATACCCATCTGTTATTCGTATATTGAAATATAAAAATAAAGAAGTTCTAAATGAATTTCAAAAAAGAATACCCCACAGGAGGCTAGAGATATGGCAGTGAAAGAAGGAGATTTTATAAGGCTTGAGTACACAGGAAAGGTTCAGGAGACAGGAAATGTCTTTGATACAACCGATGAAGATGTGGCGGAAGAAGCAGGTATTAAATTAGATAGTAAATCTTATGGCGCAATACCAATAATTGTAGGTGGCGGACATGTTCTGAAGGGACTTGACGAGGCACTTATAGGAATGGAAGAGGGAGAAGAGAAAACTGTAGAGATAACTCCTGAAGAAGGATTTGGATTAAGGGATCCTAAACTATTACAACTCATACCTATGGGAGAATTCAAGAAACAGGGAATGAAGCCAGAAGTAGGAATGGCGATCACATCCGATGGAGTAACTGGAATAATAAGAAGTGTTAGTGGAGGAAGGGTCAGGGTTGACTTTAACCATGAACTTGCAGGAAAAAATCTTGAATACAACATAATGGTTGTTAAGGAAATAGAAGATGATATTGACAAGGTTAAAAGTATGATCGAACTGCATTACTCAGCACCTAATCTAGACTCTAACAAACATGACATACAAATAGTTGACGGTGTTGTTAGGATAGCAATGGATGAAATGGCCAAATTCGATAAAAAACCTTACATGGACGTTACATTTGTTAGATTCAGAATAGCTAGGGACATCTGGGAGAACATGGAAAACATTGAAAAAGTGGAATTCGTCGATGTATTCGAGAAAAAGGTGGAAGAAGAAGCTGAAGCAGCTGAAATAGCTGAAGAAGTAATTGCTGAAGAAGTTTTAAAAGACGAAGATAAAAAGGAATAAAATAAATTTTTGATTAGAATTTCACTTTTTTTTATTCTTTCTTTTATTTCTTTTTCGACGATTTTTCATCGCAATAATTTTTTTTCTGTGAGCAGATCTTGCTCTAATTTTATGAACTATAAATATTATAATTGCAAGAATAAATCCAAAACCAACCATTAAATCTTTAAGATTGATCATTAATTTTATCACCTATATTTTAATTAAATTAATCAGAATATAATTCTATTAATTCTGAAGTCCTTTCAACCATCATTTCGCAGAATATAAGGTCATCAGCTGTAGAAAGGATTGTACCGATTGAATCCCCACTTAAATTACAGATCAAATATTTATCATCCACAAATGATTTAATATAGCCGATATTATCTGGTTTAAGGGATTCGAAGGCTATCTTAGCATATTCTTCATTTTTATATTTGAACTTGATCACAGCATTGATCTTCATAAATTTCTCCTTGATTTCATTCCAAAAAAATTATTCTGAGGAGCCTAATTTCAATATTTTTGCATTGATTTTCTGTATGGATTTCAAGGCTTCTGATTCGGGGTAGTCAACCAGGGCCTTGCCTTCCATATCTCCCTTTACAACTATCGGGTCACGAGGTATGGTTCCAATTACTTCGATTCCAAGTTCATCCAATTTGGATTTCACAAATTCTTCTTCTTCAAGGTTTGAAACCTTGTTCACCACGCAGAGAATTTCTTCGATTCCAATATCATTTGCTAGTCTTTTAATTCGTTCAGCAGTTTCAAGGGATTTCAGGCCTGGTTCAACAACGATTATCATGAGATCAACAGCTTCTGCGGTTTTTCTTCCAAGGTGTTCAACACCTGCTTCCATATCCAGTATAATCATTTCATCCTTTTTAAGGATAAGATTACGCATAAGAGCCTTTAATAGCACCGATGCAGGGCATACACACCCTTCGCCACCTTTATCAACTGTTCCCATTACAAGAAGCTTCAGCATGCCTTTTTCATCGTAGTTTATTGA
>PMMV01000125.1 GCA_003162115.1 Methanobacterium sp. | reverse complement strand
CATAAGGTTGCAGACAAAATATTCAAAATAGATGACCATATTGGAGCAACAATTGCTGGAGCAGTATCAGATGCCCAAAAACTAATGGGTTATATAAGCGCGGAAGTTGCTCTTTACAGACTCAGAAACGGTATCCCAATGAGTGTTGAAGCTGCAGCAACTATGACATCTAATATACTCCATTCATCCAGATTCTATCCCTACTATGTACAGACTCTCCTTGGAGGAGTGGATGAAAAAGGACCTGCACTCTTTTCATTAGATCCAACCGGCGGAGTAATTAAGGATTTGATGATTTCAACAGGATCAGGTTCACCAATAGCCTATGGAGTGCTTGAAGACCGTTATAACAAAGAAATGGATATTGAAGATGGGATTGAAGTTGTAATAAGAGCTATTAAAGCTGCAATGGAAAGAGATACCTATTCTGGTAACGGAATAAAAATTGCAACAATTACTAAAGAAGAAGGATTTAAAATACTGCCTGAAGAAGAGGTAGAAAAGAAGATCAAAGAATTGAGCTAGTTTTAATCCTAAATGAACTGAAGTTATTTAAAAATTTAAAGAATCATGTAAATTAAACATGATTCAAATATTAATTTTCTTATTTTTTTAGACGTGATTTTATGGGTTCAGAGATTCAAGAAATTAAAAATACAATAGTACAAAGATTACCTAATAGAGTACAAGTGGCAAAAGTCGAATTTGAAGGTCCGGAAGTTGTCATATACACTAAAAATCCGGAAATAATTACAGAAAACGGGGATTTAATAAGGGATTTAGCAAAGGATATAAGAAAGAGAATTATCATCAGATCAGATAGATCAGTGCTGACGGAACCTGAAAAAACCATAGACAGGATCCACGACATAGTTCCTGAGGAAGCTAAAATTACCAATATAGCCTTCGACGAGGTAACATGCGAAGTAATAATAGAAGCCAGAAAACCAGGACTTGTGATTGGAAAGTATGGTTCTACTTCAAGAGAAATCATTAAAAAAACTGGCTGGTCCCCCAAAATTCTTAGAACTCCACCAATAACCTCAGAAGTAATACAGAGAGTAAGGAGAACACTAAGAAAAAACAGTAAAGAACGGAAAAAAATTCTACAAACTCTTGGTAATAGGATCCACAGGGAGTTATCCACCGAAAACGAATGGACCCGTTTAACTGCCCTTGGAGGATTTAGGGAGGTGGGAAGATCCTCGCTATTTTTACAAACAACAAACAGCAAAATTTTACTGGATTGCGGAGTTAACGTTGCAGGATCAGATGATAAAAGTTCATATCCCTACCTTAATGTTCCAGAATTTGTCTTAGATGATCTTGACGCGGTTATAATTTCCCACGCACATTTGGATCATTCAGGATTTTTACCATATTTATATCATTACGGGTACGAAGGACCAGTTTATTGCACCACACCTACAAGGGATCTTATGACCCTCTTACAGTTAGATCATATAGATATAGCTCACAGGGAAGATAATCCACTACCATTCAATGTTAAACACGTAAAAAAGAGCATTAAACATACTATTACTCTNNCATATGCACATAGGAGATGGTCAACACAACTTCGTGTACACTGGTGACTTTAAATTTGAAAGAAGCAGACTATTAGAACCCGCAGTTGCCAAGTTTCCACGTATAGAATCACTTGTAATGGAAAGTACGTACGGTGGGCATGACGATGTGCAACCCACACGAAACGATGCAGAAAAGGAACTTGTAAAAACTATTTATAGAACTCTTGAGCGTGGTGGGAAGGTTCTTATGCCTGTATTTGCAGTTGGAAGGGCTCAGGAACTCATGGTAGTTTTAGACGAGTACATTAGACATGGAATAATTGAAGAAGTTCCAGTGTACATTGACGGAATGATCTGGGAAGCAACCGCTATTCACACAGCCCGACCAGAATATTTGAGCAAGGACCTCCGTGATCAAATATTCCACATGGGAAGAAATCCATTCATCTCTGAAGTTTTCCATAAAGTCAACGGTGGAAATGAAAGGCAAGATATTGTTGAGGGAGAACCAGCTATTATTCTTTCAACTTCGGGTATGCTTACAGGTGGTAACTCAGTAGAATACTTTAAACAACTCTGTGGAGATGAAAAAAACTCACTTGTATTTGTAGGGTACCAGGCAGAGGGTTCGCTTGGTAGAAGATTGCAGAAAGGTTGGAAAGAAATACCCCTCAAAGAAGACGGTAAAACCAATGTTTATAACGTTAAAATGCATATAAAAACCATTGAAGGATTCAGTGGACATTCTGATCGAAAACAACTTATGGAGTACGTTAGAAGGCTTTCCCCAAAACCAGAGAAGATCATGATCTGCCATGGAGACAACTATAAAACACTCGATCTGGCTTCAAGTATTTACAGAAGCTACAAAATAGAAACTAAAACACCAATGAATCTTGAAACTATCAGAATCCAATAATAATTTAATATATCTAAATTTCTTTTTAATTTTTTTTAGATGGATTCTATCTATTTATTTTAAAATATTATTATAACACAATTGTAACATAGATTTTTTTTTTTAGAAAAAAGAAATTTCTTATAAAGGAGATAATTATATTACATTTAAATAGAATATTCGTAATTATTTAGGAATAGACGATTTTAGGATAGAACTTTTATTAATTGTAAAATCAAATAAGCAGTATTAAATTGTTATTTTAAAAAAAGTTTTGGTGATTTTCATGGTAACCTATTCAGATTCAGGAGTTGACATCAGTTTAGAGGAGGTCACGGTATCGGCTCTAATCTCAAAACTGAAGGAAACACTCAATTACAGAGACGTTATTACAGAATCAGGACATTTTGCTGCTCTTGTTAAACTTGGGAACAGAGCCATAGCAATGAGCACAGACGGGGTTGGAAGTAAGATCATCGTAGCTGAAATGATGGGGAAGTATGATACAGTTGGCATAGACTGTATTGCAATGGTGGTAAATGACATACTCTGCGTTGGAGCAGAACCAATTGCAATGGTTGATTACCTTGCAGTTGAAAAACCAGATCCCGAAATCGCTGCACAGATAGGTGAGGGTCTTAAAGAAGGATGTCGACAAGCCCAGGTGGCCATGATCGGTGGTGAAACAGCTAGCCTTCCTGAGATAATAAACAATTTTGATCTTGCAGGCACTGGAATAGGTATTGTTGACGTAAAAAACATAATTACAGGAAAAAAAATCATTGACGGGGATGTTTTGATAGGAATTGAAAGCAGCGGAATTCATAGCAACGGTTTAAGTCTTGCTAGAAAGGTTTTTTTCGATGATAACAGTTTCAATGTTGAAGATAAACTCCCAAATGATCCAAAGACATCTGTAGGAAAAGAACTTCTTAAGCCAACAATTATCTATGTAAACCCAATAGTTGAACTTTTAAAAACAGATATCGAAGTTCATGGGTTAGCCCATATAACTGGGGGAGGATTTACAAATCTCAAAAGGCTAAAAAAAGGTAGTGGTTATATTATTGAAACACTTCCTGAACCAAAACCTATTTTCAAGGCAATGCATAAATTAGGTGTACCCATAGAAGAAATGTACCGTGTTTTTAACATGGGTATAGGGTTTATAGTGATTGTTAAATCAGAAGATGCTGAAAAGGCCATAAACATTATAAAAAAGCACAACCTAGTTTATAAGATAGGTATAGCAAAAGATGACCCCAAGGAGAATATAACAATAACAACCTTCCAAGAAGGGATTATAACTTTATAGATAATAAGAAGGTGCATTAATGAATATAACAGCAGAACAGGAAAGATTAATTATAACAGGAATCTTAAAAAAAATGAATGTTTTAGATGAAGATGCAGTTATTGTTGCAGATGTAACTGTCGATGCGGATCTTAAAGGATTTTCATCCCATGGAATTGGAAGATTTCCCCAGTATATAAGAGGTCTTAAAGCCGGAACCATTGATCCTGAAGCAGAAATAACCATCGAAAAGGAAACGATTTCAATGGCTCTTCTAAATGGAAACCATAAATTTGGACATGTAGTCACATATACTGCCATGGAAATTGCTATTGAAAAAGCAAAAGAAACCGGTATTGGAGTAGTAGGAGTACACGAATCAAACCACTTCGGCGTTGCAGGCTACTATTCAGACATGGCAATAATGCAGGATATGATTGGAATAGTAGTTGCTAACACAGAACCTGCAGTGGCCCCAATTGGGGGAAAAGAACCAATAATAGGCACTAACCCAATAGCCATAGGTATTCCTTCAAATACACACTATGTGTCAGTTGATATGGCAACTTCGGCTTCCGCAAGGGGAAAACTATTAGAAGCCAAGCGTAAAGGTGAAAAAATACCTGAAAACGTTGCGCTTGATGTTGATGGTAATCCCACGTTAGATCCTGAAGCAGCCCTTAAAGGTTCTATATTGCCTTTTGGGGCTCACAAAGGTTATGCATTATCTTTCATGATTGAAATACTTGCAGGACCACTCGTCAGAGCAGCCTTTGGTAAACAAGTAACTGGAACAGCTAATCCTGAGAAAATGTGCACCAAGGGGGATCTTGTAATGGCTTTAGATCCATCTAAGTTCTCTGATATTGAAACGTTCAAAGAAGAGGTTGATTCATTCATATCAGAGGTCAAAAGTTCGGGAAACGTTTTCATTCCCGGAGATATGGAAGTAAGGAACATTAAGGATCGAAAGGAAAATGGAATTGCAATTGACAACCAACTGATGGAACAGATCAAAGAAATAGCCGACGAATTATCTTTTGATCTTGATGAGATCATACATAATTAGTGTAACATCTTATCTAATTTCATTTAATTTTAAGTTCTGTTACATACTGTACATCTTCTATTTTATTCTAATTTCTTTTCATGACAAATAAAATCCTAAAACAATGTTTAAGTTAAGAAAATATAATATACAGTTGATGGATGGATTTCTTTTCAAATTTTTATTTGTTAAAATATGAACTAAGACATTAATATGTTTGAAATTTAATTACAGATGGAATGGATAGTTATAAAGAAATAGAATCGAAATATAGGATTATGACGGAAAAACCTATAAGAAAAACTCGACATCTCGATGTTCGAGCTAAAAGAAAAACAATTAAGGTAAGGAATATGAATTGTAACAATATAAATTTTAAATATGATTAATGGTGTGAAAAAAATTTATACAAATCTTATAATTTTTTAAATTTCATTAAAATTGTTTTAGGATCTAATCTAGTTTTTAATTATACAATAAAGATTCATAACTATAAAGAACAAATTAATTATTAAGATTTTAATGTAATAAATTTGTTATAATAGGTGTTTAATTTGGATAGTAGTCAAGCTGTGTACAATGCACTAAAAATATCTGGAATAAACTTCGTGGTCTCTTTACCATGCGTAAACTTGAGCAAAATCATGAAAATGGTTGATTCAGACAAAGATATAACTCATGTACCAGTCACAAGAGAAGAAGAAGGATTTGGAATCTGTGCTGGTGCATTTATGGGTGGAAAAAATCCGGTTATCCTCATGCAGAACTCGGGACTCGGTAATTCCGTCAACGCACTTGCTTCATTGTTTGAACTTTATAAACTCCCTGTGCTGATGATAATGAGCCATAGAGGTACTGAAGGAGAGTTCATGAGTGCACAAATACCTATGGGGATTGCAACACCTAAGGTTTTGGATGCTCTTGAAATACTATATTTCAACCCCAAAACTCCAGAAGAAGCTTTAAAAATTATCCCAGAAGCATGGAAAATAGCTGAAACCGAGGGTACTCCTGTAGGTATGCTCTTGGATATCAAGTTCTGGTAGTGTTAAAAATGGAAAGAATCGAAACAATAAAAAAAATAGCCTCAGAACTAACCAATGAACTAGTTGTATGTAATATAGGATTCCCATCGCGGGAACTTTACCACATAAAGGATTCATCCACACATTTTTACATGCTAGGCTCAATGGGGCTGGCATCATCTATTGGTCTTGGGCTTGCAATGTCATGTCACAGAAAGGTGGTTGTCTTCGATGGAGACGGCTCTATACTTATGAACTTGGGAAGTATTGTCACAATATTCAACCAGAACCCTGATAACCTCATACTAATAGTTCTAGACAACGAATGTTATGGTTCTACTGGATCTCAATGTACTTATGCATCAACTGTAAACCTAGGAAAAGTTGCGGAAGCTGTTGGATTTAAATACAGGTTTTTCTTTGATGATAAAAATAAAGAATTTAACTTCAAAGAAGTATTAAACTCATATGGCCCAATATTTGTCCATATTAAAGTTAAACCTGGAAATGCAGATGTTCCAGTGATTCCAATGGAAGCAATAGAAATTAAGGACAGGTTCATGGTTGAAATAAAAACATCAAAATAATTTAATGGCATTTTATCAAGGATATTATTTATGATCTGATAGAAAAAAGCTTAAATTTGATCGGACCTAATTTTCAAATGTTTCACGGACCTTTTTCAATGTTTTCTGGATTGGAATCATCTGTGGACATATTTTTTCGCAATCCCCACATTCTGTACAACTTGAAGCTCTTTCGCTCTCTTTTAAGAGCATGTAATAGTTCATTTTAGGGTTTTCAATGTCTTGAAACATGTATGCATGGTTAAGCTGTTGGAAGTTGCCAGGAATATCTACTCCAGATGAACATGGCATGCAGTAACCACACTGAGTACAATCAATCTGTTTCCTATCCCTATAAGCTGCTTTTACCTCTCTGACTACCTCTTTCTCCTCAGGATCCAATATATTGGGAAAACTTTTTTCAGCTATCTTCAAGTTCTCATCAAGGTCTTCGTAAGAGTTCATGCCACTTAAAACCAGGTCAATCTCTTTTTGGTCCCATAGGTACTTCAACGCCCATTCAACTGGACTTTTTTTAGTATATGCTTCATCATAAATTTTCTGAACCTCGGGCGGAACTGTTTTTACGAGAGTACCACCACGTAGTGGTTCCATTATAACAACACCTACCCCCTGGTTTGATGCATAACGGATTCCCTCCTTTCCAGCCTGGTAACTCTCATCAACAATGTTGTACTGAACTTGGCAGATATCCCAGTTGTAGGAGTCAATTACGTCAAAAAAGAGTTCTAATTCGCCATGAAACGAAAATCCAGTATATTTTATTCTACCATCATTTACTGCATCATCCAAAAACTCTAATACTCCTAGAGACTCTAATTTTGTCCAGTAATCCTCTTTAACTGAGTGTAGGAGATAAAAGTCTATTTGTTTTGTTTGAAGGCGATCGAGCTGTTCTTGGAGATATTGGTCCATATCTGTCCTTTTCTGAATCAACCATGATGGTAATTTATCTACGATAAAAACTTTTTCCCTGTAACCTTCTTTAAGGGATTCTCCAATTACAGTTTCGCTATGACCATTGTGATAAGGGTAAGCCGTGTCAAAATAATTTACACCGTTATCAATGGCCTTGCGTATCAATGGAATGGCAATATCAACGTCTACTTTATCGTATTGCCCGTTCACAACTGGAAGACGCATGCAACCAAACCCCAGTATTGAAACTTTTTCTCCCGTGGAACCCAATTTCCGATAAAGCATTTAATACCTCAAAAAAGAATTTTAGATTAAATTATTAAAAAAAATTATTTTATTTAACCTCGTCTTCTATCAAATTCTGCATATAAATCATCCAAATCAACACCTTTATAAACTAAGAGGAGAAGTGTGTGAAAAATCAGATCTGTTGCTTCATAAACCAAGTTTTCATTGTTTTTTGACGCAATTATGACTTCTGCAGATTCTTCACCTATCTTTTCAAGGATCTTATCCTCTCCACTTTTATTGGTGTCTGTCATGATCTTAGAGGTGTAAGAATCAATAGGTATATCGCGTCTCTCCTCTAAAACTGTGTATATCTCCCTAATGATTGTATCGCTGCTTCTTTTCACTTTCTAGCCTCCTTCCTGAGGCTACTGGTAATTGCTATTAGTGGATGTTGTGCATCGTCTATTACTTCTATATCTTTGAAAGAGAATATCCCATTCTTATCTGCTGTTTTTTCAAGTCCAAGATGTATATCCTTTTCTAACTCAATTACATAGGAGTCTATAACTTTACATCCGAGTTTAAGTGCAGCAGCAGTTCTATGATGGCCATCAACCAATATAAATCTTTCACCAGATTTTGCAATAATAGTTGGCTCAGCAAGTCCCCGTCTAATTTCATAGGTCCTTCCCTGTAGTTCATCTGCATATATCTTGTCCTGAGTTGGTCTCACCTTATTAATAGGTACCTTCATCCTCACTACCTTAGTATGAATTTCGTAGAGCTGTTCAAGAGTTCTTTTGAAGTATTCAACCTTCATAGGAGTTGATCTTTCAATATGTGAACGTACAATATCTGTATTTGTTAATATTCCCACCAGTTTAGCCTCTTTATCAATAACTGGTAGTCTGGATATACCCATCCTAAACATCACCCTTGCAGCATCATTTATTGACATATCTTCCTCTGCCACAACAATATCGGTTGACATTATATCTCTAACAAGGGGCAACCATTCTTTAAGTAGAAGATCAAAGGCTGTAACCATTCCAATGACTTCACCGTTAGTTCTAACTGGAAATCCATCGTGTCCAGTTCCCTTCATTAGCAATATAACATCCTCGTTAGGAGTTTCTGGTGTAACTGTGATAACTTCTTTGGTCATATAGTCTTTTACAAGAGCTGAACTTGTCATAAAAATCTCCTATCAATTTAGAATCATTTTTTCCATAAAATTTTATTTTTATCTGTTATTTTGACTATTCTATGAAATGGAATTTGTGTTCCTTCTTTTAATATTAAAAATCCCCTAGCCAATCTTTCAATGGAATCCCCATTGATTGTTTTAAGATTACCAGGTGCCCCTCTGTGAATATAGGTTATTTTAATTTCGGTAATCTGCATTTTAGGATGCCATAAAATCATGTTTATGATGTTTCTTGCCATTCGCAGCCCGTTTTTTCATAATCAATATATAAGGGTTTTTTATAAATAATTTGAACTTCCATTCAATTAACTATATTGTCCATAAGATTAAAGAATTTTTTCAATATCTCATTTAAAATGCCATTTACAAAAATATTCAACAGAAATTCTATATCTTGAGTTCGAATTCTAAAAGTTTGTGTGTCTTGCCAGGATCTGCTTTTCCTCGTGTTATTCTCATTACTTGACCTATAAGGAAGTTCATAGCGTTTTTCTTTCCTTCATAGTAATCTGTAACTGCATCGGGGTTTTCCTCAATTGCCTGTTTCACAGCCTTCAGAACAATATCTTCGTCAACTACACCGGTTAGGCCCATATCCTCCGCGATCTGGCTGGGCATTTCATTGTTCTTAGGAAGTTTCTCCATGATCCTCTTGCCTGCNNCTCTTGAGCTCGTCTCTCATCCAAAGTGCAGCAAATTCAGGATCCACTGTCTTTGCTACTTCTTCAAATGCATCTGCAAGCTCCAGTTCAGAAGTAATAACCTTAGCATGGTCTTTATTTATACTGTATTCACGAACAAACCTATCTGTCTTTATATGAGATGGTTCAGGCATTTCTTCGCGTATTGATTCAATTCTACCCTCTTCTGCCATCATTGGTGGAAGATCCGGATCTGGAATGTATCTGTAGTCTTCAGCCTCTTCCTTTAGTCGCATTGGAACAGTAATCATCTGCGATTCTAAGAATGCCCTCGTTTCCTGTTTTATCTTAATTCCCCTTTTCAAAAGGTTTTTCTGTCTTATCATTTCAAACTGCAATGCTTTGTACGCACCTTTTATTGAGTTTATATTCTTTATTTCGGCTCTTTTTCCTCCTTCAATTGAAATGTTTACATCTGCCCTCATGGTTCCCTCACCACGAGCGCTTCCACTGTATTCCAAAACTCTTATCAGTTCTCTTAAGAATTTTCTAGCTTCCTCTGGAGATTTCATGTCAGGTTCGGTTACTATCTCAATTAGCGGTATTCCAGACCTGTTAAAATCTACAATTCCCAAGTCCGGCTTGTACTGTCCGGGATCTTCTTCAATATGAACATCATATATCCTGACACCGTTCAGTTCACCTTGGTCTCCTATTGGTATGGATGTTCTTTGATAACCTGATGAAAGATCAGGGTAATCATAGTGTTTACGCTGAAAATAAGTTACCTCGGATGATATCTTGCAGCCAAGCATAAGTGCAATTTTAATAGCACCATCAAGAGCCTTTTTATTTGGGGGGTAAGGCTTTGCTCCAGGCTGATTAAGACACACAGGACAAATATTTGAATTTGTGTGTGCATCCTTGTAATTAGTATGGCATGTACAGAATAGTTTGGAATCAGTTTCAAGCTGAACATGAATTTCCAGTCCGC
>PMMV01000092.1 GCA_003162115.1 Methanobacterium sp. | reverse complement strand
AAAATCACCCCAAAAAAAGATTAATAATTGATAAAAAAAATTTAATCCATTACCAAAACTAAGATTATAGAGAATTAATTATTCATTTCCATCGATCAAGGATGCTAATTTAATAAAATTCCAGTTATGTATATAAGTCTTGAAGAATAGTTCTGTAAAAAAAAGTTTTTTTTTAAACCTTTAGTTACCATACAATGTATCGTTGATATCACTTTTAATATTTGAATTTATGTTGCTGAAAGAGTTTATATGTAATATAATATCTTTTTATGTAATATTGCCCGTGAATATATCTTTTTTTGTATCAGATAATTTGTTTAAAGTATTAACTGTCAATTCACGATTTTTAATCACAGCATTCAATTGTTTATCCCTCTCTTCCTGTGATATAAGACCTTCATTGTATTTCGCTTCAATATATGATAGTTGAGAATCGTAGATAGAGTTAAAATAATTACTTAAAACATTGTTCTGAATATCAATTGATTCAACAACTTTTGTATCATGAAACTGATCAAAACTAATAAAACTTCCACTACTGTATTGAAACGTATCATGGGTTGAATATATGATAAAAGACACTAGTATAACCAGCAAGGCAGCGCCAACTAACAACAGATTTTTACTATTTTTGAAATTCATTAGATGTTCATTGGACAATATTATAATTATATTTAATGATTCCGCGAACTTTAACCTATTCAAAATTAATAGATAAATTTATATATTCCACTGAACGACCATTATAAGGTTTAAAAATAAAAACTGGTNNCTCTAGATTTAGTTGCCAATAAACATGACGTTACTACCATAATAGAAAAGGATAAAGAGAATTATAAAATTTAATAGTTAAAAGCGAATCAATGTCAAAGGTTCTGAATATGTTCACCAAATAAAAGGGAGGGATGCAATATGTATGTTATAATTATGGGAGGAGGTAGAGTAGGTTTAAATCTTGCATCTGCATTGATTAAAGCAAGTTTCGATGTTACACTAATAGAAAAGAATCCTGAATTATGTAGTATTGCTGCTAGTGAATTGGATGCTCTTGTTATTTGTGGTAATGGTACCGACCTCAAAATCCTAGAAGAAGCCAATGTGTCTGATGCAGATGCGTTCGTCGCTGCAACTGGAAATGATGAAGCGAACCTGTTAGCATGTATATTAGTAAAAGATTTCAATACTAAAAAGCTTATTGCACGTATAAGTGATCCATCTCATGAAGATGCCTTCAGGAAAGTTGGTATCGATGCAACTGTAAGTCCAGAGCTAACAGCTGCAAGCTACCTTGAAAAACTAATTATAAGACCAAAAATTGCTGATATGGTTATTCTCGGCAAAGGTAATGCAGAGTTATTAGACATCCCTGTTGAAAACAAGAAGGTTATCGGCAAAAAAATTGGTGAACTAAGTCCAACCAAGGAATATATTATATGTGCCATATACAAAGGTCCCGATTATGAAATTTTAATGCCAGAACCGGATATAATTGTAGATGAAGGCGATAAAATATCTATTCTGATAAAAACTAAATCCATAAAAGATGTGGTAAAGAAATTTATAAAATGATGTTTGACTAATATTGGGATTAATGATCAACGATAAAAAATTATTAATGATTATTCTAAACTGCTTTTTTATATCATCATTAGACTTGCTGGTCAACTTTATTATATTAAAATCAAATTTAAATACTCCATGTGGAATATAAATCTGATATACTCTTGAAAACACTTACAATGTGGTATATTGTTTGTAATTTATAGAATATTAAACGGATTATATCAATTTGACATCTTATCAGATTTGGTCATAAATTTTTTAAAATAGCCATGTTCAAGTACTTTAAAGAAATATATTTTCAACTGATCTTCAATTACAAATGCTATGAGAGAATAAACCCAAACTAGTGCAGCCAGTTCCCATCCAATAGGTGTTAAAAAGATTCCAAACACAACAAGTAGTGTAGCGAATATATCAGTTAATATAACTGACCAGAAGAAGATACCACTTGGTCTTACCGACCAGAAATGTCCAGAGTTACGTGTGACAAACATAGTTAAATGTCCTGCTACTACCAGCTTTAAAAATATTAATGACTGCAACACCCCTGTATCCAAATTCAAAACCACTTTACCTATATAAAATAGTAAGAGTGAAGATACAATTCCTATAGCCCCTAGAAATGTTGCCATTCCAAGTACCTGATACATATCCCACTTTTGAGGGCTCATTACCTTTTCAGTTCGATCGTATGCAATGGTCATCACAGGAATATCATCTAAAAGAGCAATAAAAACCAGCATCAGAGCAGTTACAGGATAAAAATTGAAGATCAATATGACCATGGCGATGAAAACCAGTATTCGTATGGTTTCTGCAACCCTGTAAATTGAGTAGCTCCTCATTCGATGAAATATTTTGTAACTTTCTTTTATTGCATTTATTATTACTGAAAGACCTGGTATTGTAAGGACTATATCTGCGGCTGATTTAGCAGCATCAGTTGCTTGGTATAAAGCAATTCCAGCATCTGCTTTTTTAAGTGCTGGTGCATCGTTAACACCATCACCNNTAGCATCTTCAACAACTTTAAAAGCTTCATCTTCAGGTATATCTAAAAATGAAATCGGTAGCATAATATTGGTTGATAGATCTAACTCTTTAGCAATCTGCTTGGCAATAGCAATATGATCACCTGTTACCATCTTAACATCAATGCCCATTGATTTAGCATCTTTAATGGTCTGTTTTGAACTTTTCTTTGGTGGATCATAAAGGGCTACTATGCCCATAAATTGCCACTCGTCATTTTGATAAGTTTTTGCAACACCGATTGATCTGTAACCCTTCGAAGCAAAATTATCCACATTTCTCTCAATTTTGATTTTAAAAATTTCATTGCCGTCAAGGAGTGATAAAATAACTTGGGGAGCTCCCTTTGACA